>NZ_NQYT01000084.1:0-10001 GCF_009192935.1 Xanthomonas sp. LMG 12461 | reverse complement strand
TTCAGCAGTGTCATCGGCGGGCGCGGGCGCGTCGGCGGCGCCGTGCGCGGCCGCGTCATCCGCTGCCTGCGGTTCCTGCGCATGTGCATCGTGGATGTCGTCGGCCGGCGTTTCGGTCGCCTGGTCCACGGCAGCGCCGTAGACTGCCATGTGATCCGGCGCCTGCGCATCGTGCGCGTGCTCGGCGTCATCCTGAGTGTCGTCCGCGTGCACGTCGGCCGCGTGGCCTTCGGCAGCACCGTCGGCCGCCTGGTGATCGGATGCCTGCGCATCGTGCGCGTGCCCGGTCGTGTCCGGCGTCGCGTCGGCCTGTTCCTCGGCCTGGCGATCCTCGGAACCTTGCGCTTCGCCTTCGTGCGACGATGCCTGTGGTTCCTGCGCATCCGCCGTCGTGTCGGTCTCGGCATCGACGGTGGCCGCATCGGCCGTCGCGTCAGGCGCCGCAGCCGCATCCATCGCGTCCGGCGCGGGATCGTCCAACACCTGCTCGGCGCTCAGCGGCGCCTCGACCGTCAACGCGTCGAGCTGGCCGTCCTGCGCCAAGGCCGCCTGTTCCTCGGCATGGTCTGCATCCTGCGATGCCGCCGATTCCTCGACTGGGAGCGCGTCCTGAGCCAACGCCTGATCCTGCGCGGAGGCCGCTGCCTCTTCCGAAGACGGTGCGACTGCCGTGTCCGCATGGACGCCGCCCTCGCCTGCCTGGCGGGCCGCCTCGTCCGCTGGCAGCGTCTCGTGCAGATGCGCGGCGTCGCCCAGGAACGCCGACAGATCGTCGGCCGCGGTGAGTTCCACCGCCTGCACGGCCTGCTCATCCAGGCCGGCCTCGGCCGGTGCCGACGCGGACAGGTCTTCGTCGTCCTCGTCGTGCGCGATCGGCGGCCACTGCACTTCCGGCAGGGTCTCCACCAGCGCGCGCAGGCGCTGCGCCAGGTCGGTGAACGGCGGAATCACCGGCGACGGTGCCTGCAGTTCCGCGATGGTGGCGGCGATGGCGCGCGCCGCGTCCTCGAGCGCACGCACGCCGTCGGCGCTCGGAACGCTACCAGACGCCAAGGCGCGCTTGACGTAGCTCTCTGCCGGCCCGGTGACCGCGGTGATCTCCGGCACGTCGGTCATCGCGAACGCGCCGCTCATGGTGTGCACCGCGCGCAGCAGCGCTTCGGTCGCCGGCTGCGGCGCGTGCTGCAGCCAGGCGTGCACGGTCTCCAGATGGGTGGCGACCTCGGCTTCGAGGATCTCGCGCAGCACGCTGTCCACCGACGCCGGTGTGCCCGCGCGCGGCGCGACGGTCGCCTGCGGGGTGGCGAAATAGAACGCCTCCTCGCCGGCGGCGATACGCTCGGCCACCGCCTGGATCGCGTCCAGGTCGGCCTGCACCACGCCGTCGCCGCGCAGCGCGGCATTGAGTTGCGGCAGCACCGCGTAGGCCTGCTCGACCATCGCCACCACCGCCGGGCTGGCGGGACGCGAGCCGTCGAGCACGCGGTTGAGCATGCTCTCGATCTTCCAGCTGAACTCGCCGAGCACGCGCGCGCCGACCAGGCGGCCGCTGCCCTTCAGGGTGTGGAACACGCGGCGGATCGGCCGCAGACTTTCGGTGTGGGCAGGCGCGGCGCGCCAGGCCGGCAGCAGCGCACCGAGATTGACCAGTTCCTCGTCGAATTCCTCGAGGAACACCGCGCGGATCTCTTCGTCGATCTCGCCATCGCCGTCGATGAAGCCGGTCTCGGCGGCAGGCGGAACGGCGGCAGGCGCGGCGCTCGCCTCCGCGCTGGCGGGTGCTGCGGCCGCAGGCTCGCCGCTGTGGGCGGCCGCGGTCACGTCGAACTGCGCGGCAGCAGCTTCCAGGTCGGCCAGGAACGCGGCTTCGGCGTCCGACACCGGTGCAGCGTGTGCCTGTACCGGCTCGGGCGTCGCATGCTCCTCGGATTCCAGCGCGGCATGCTCCGGCGCCGATGGCGCATCGGCCACGGCATCGGTGTGCGCGGCCTCGCCGATGGCGGCAAGGCCGGCATCGGTCTGCGCCGAGTCATCCATGGGCGCGTGCGACTCGGTCTCGCGTGCGGCGTCGGTGGCCTCCGCGGCCTCCGTCGGGATCGCGTGGGCGGCGTCTTCGGCGTCGGCACCGGCGTCTGTTGGCTCGCCCTCCCCTGCCGCGTCGAGGCGTTCGCCGTGGGCGATATGGGCGCCCGCGTCAGCCAGCGCGGCCGCATCCGGCGACAGCGCGGACGCGGCCTGCTCGTCCTGCGCGGCCGGGGCGGCGTGCCAGTCGAGCGTGTGCACCTCGTCGGCGGACCCGCCAGGCGCGTCGGCGAACGCTGGCGCGTCTTCCAGTTCGATGACCAGCGGCGGCGTGGAGGCGTCGGCGTCTTCTGCAGCAGTCGGCGTGTCGACGATGATCAGGTTGGGATCGTCGTGTTCGTCCAGGCCAGCGAACGCGGCCGGCACATCGGTCTGCGCCTGCTCCGGATACTCGGCGGCCACCGGATCGAAACCGGCGACATCGGAGACGGACGCCGCGGGAGCGGCTGCGGCAGCGTCTTCCTGGGCGAGCGTGGACGGCGTCTGCGGCCGCAGTGCGTCCTGCTCCAGCACCAGGGAATCGAGGCTGATGTGCAGCGGCTCGGCGGTGCCGGTCCAGCTGTCCTGTTCGGCCGCGACCGGATCGAAGCTGAGCGCCTGCGATGGCGCGACAGGTTCCTGCTCGTGCGCGTCGCCCGCAGCGCCAGCGTCAGCGGGCGCGAGGGCATGTTCGGTGGCGGTGTCGGGCTCGTCCGTCGCCAGGCTCCACTGCGGCGCCTGCGGTGCGGATGGCGCAGCGTCCTGCGTGCGCGGCGTGGTCTCAAGCGTGTCCTCGGCCGGCGCCAGATCCCAGGCCGGCACGGCCGGCGCGGCGATGGACGGGGGCGCCGAGCGTCGATGCGATCAGCGGCCACCGGTGGCAGCGGCGCAACCGATTCGGCCGCCTCGCTTGCGCTCGGCAAAACGCCCGGCGCGGCCGGCGCCGTGTCGGGCAGCGGCCAGTAGCGCAGCGCTTCCAGGCTGCTGCGGGTGATGTCAAGGATCTCCTCGCGCCCGGGGCGGCGCTCGCGCAGCGCTTCCAGGTAGTACTCGAGGCTGGCCATCGCGTCGGCCAGGGTGTCGAGCTGGCGGCCGCTGGGCACACGGCGCTTGCCGATCAGCTCGGTGGCGACGTAGCGGCGCACGCCTTCCAGGTAGTCGGCCGGCTGCGGCAGTTCCAGCATGCGCAGGGCACCGGCGACCTCAGCGAGCAGGCGCGGCACCTCGTCCAGGCGCGCATGGTCCCAGTTGGTCTCGATGAAGGCGACGAAGTGCTCGCGGGCGCTGCCGAAATTGGCGATGGCCTCGTGCGCCAGCACTTCCACCGTGCGCCGCGCCTCGGCGGCGCTGGCGTCGTCGTGCACGTCGCCGCCGGCGCCGAGATAGGCGACCTGGTCGTCGAGCGAGGCGTCCACGTACAGCAGCGCACCCGCGATATCCAGCAGCAGGCCTTCGTCGGCCGCGCGGGCGCCATCGACGATGCTGCGCAGCGCGTCGCGCTGCTGCACCACCACGCTGCGCGCCACGCCCAGGCCCATCACGCCCAGGGTATCGGCAACGCTGCCCAGCTCGTCGACCTGCGTCTGCAGCGCGGCGACGTCGCCGCCGGTGCGCAGATGCAGGTCCAGCGCGTCCTTGACCCGCAGCAGTTCTTCCTTGATCGCGGTGCCGACGGTGTCGAGCAGTTCGCGGTTGCGCCCGGCGAGGCTGCCACGCGCATGGTCGAGTTCGGCCTCGGTGGCGGCGGCCGCGTCAGGCGCCAGCGCGAACAGCGCGCCCTCGCTGAGGCCGGCTTCGCCGCGCGCGGCGCGGATCTCGTTGAGCAAGGGCAGCAACACGATCGGAATGTCGCGATGGCCGTCCTGCAGGCGTTCCAGGTAGTCCGGCAGCAGCACGGTGCCGCGCATCAGCGTGGCGCAGGCCTCGTCGCGGTCGACCGCCTGGCCGTTCTGCACCGCGATCGCCAGCAGTTCCAGTTCCTCGGCGACCATCGCCGGCGCGTACAGCTCGACCATGCGCAAGGTGCCCTGCACCTGGTGCAGGTAGCCGGCGCAGAAACGCATGCGGCCGGTGTCGGCCGGTTCCTCGACGAAGGCCTCGATCTCGCCGCGGACCTGGCGCAGGGTCTCGTCCAGTTCCGGCTTGACCCAGCCCAGCGCGGCATGGCTCATCGCATCGCGCAGCGCGCTCATCGCCGCGTCTCCGCGGCCGGGCACGCGCCGTGCCGCGCGAGCGCGGCGACGGGATGCGGGAGTTGTTCACGGTACGTCATGTGCGCTTCCTTCCACCCGGTTCCGGCCCGCTTACGCCGGCAGCTTGAAGTCGGCGACCGAGCGCCGCAGGTCCGCCGCCAGTTGCGCCAGGCGGCCGATCGATTCGGCGGTCTGTCCCGCGCCTTGCGAGGTCTGTCCGGTGATCTGCCGGATCACGTCCATCGTCTGGGTGATGTCGATCGCCGCCGCCGACTGCTGGTGCGCGGCGATGGAGATGTTCTTGATGAGGGTGTTGAGCGCGTTGGACACGCGCTCGATCTCGGTCAGCGCGGTGCCGGCGTCCTCGGCCAGGCGCGCGCCGGACACCACTTCGGAGGTGGTCTGCTCCATCGAGCTGACCGCTTCGTTGGTATCGGCCTGAATGGTCTGCACCAGGCCTTCGATGCGGCGGGTGGCGCCGGAGGTGCGTTCGGCCAGGCGCTGCACTTCGTCGGCGACCAGCGCAAAACCGCGGCCGGCCTCTCCGGCCGAGGCGGCCTGCACCGCGGCGTTGAGCGCCAGGATGTTGGTCTGCTCGGAAATGTCGTTGATCAGTTCCACGATCGAGCCGATCTCCTGGGTCGATTCGCCCAGGCGCTTGATGCGCTTGGAGGTCTCCTGGATCTGGTCGCGGATCTGGTCCATGCCCTGGATGGTCTCGCGGACCACGCCGGCGCCTTCGGCCGCGATCACCACCGAGCGCTGCGCCACTTCCGCCGATTCGGTGGAGTTGCGCGAGACCTGCTCGATGCTGGCGGCGATTTCGTTGATGCGCACCGAGGCCGAGCCGATCTGCTCGGCCTGGTGCCCCGCCGCCTCGGCCAGTTGCCGCGCGGTGGCCTGGGTTTCCTCGGTGGACACGGCGACCTTGGCCGAGGTGTCGTTGATGGTGGTCACCAGGTGGCGCAGTTCGTCGACGGCGTAGTTGATCGCGTCGGCGATGGCGCCGGTCATGTCCTCGGTGACCGAGGCCTTGACCGTCAGGTCGCCTTCGCCGAGCGAGCTGATTTCGTCGAGCAGGCGCATGATCGCCTGCTGGTTGCGGCTGTTGTATTCCACCTGCGTCTGCAGGCGGATTTCCTGCTCGCGGCTGCGGCTGCGCACCGTGGTCCAGACGAAGCCGACGATCGACAACAGCGCCAGCAGGCCGGAGATCACGCCCAGCCAGAAATTCGGGAACAGGCGGGTGTCGCGGGTGGAGCCGAACGCGGAGAACGCGTCGAACAGCTTCTTGCTGTCCTCCAGCATCTTGCCCGAGCCGGCGGTCAGCGCCGCGGCGGCGGACTGCGCGGCGAACAGGCTGCGCGAGCTGGCCTGCAGCGCGTCCAGGTCCTTCTTCATTTCCGCCCACTGCGCCTGCGACTGCTCCAGCGCGGCCAATGCGGCGGCGTTGCGCACTGGGGCGATGCCAAGTTCCTCGTTGCCGTTGCGCAGGCCCTCGAGCATCTGCCCGAACACCACCGCGTCGCGCGCCAGCGCGTCGCCGGCGCTGGCCGCACCGCGGCCGCCGGCGCGCATTTCGGTGACGCGGCGGGCCATGGTGCCGGCCACCACCACCTGCTGCAGGGTGTTGTAGATCTGCGCGGCGGGCGCGCCGCCGACCGTCATCGCGCGCACCACCTCGTTCAACTGCGCCTGCAACTGCGGCACGCCGCCGACGAAGCGGTCGGCGTTGCCGGCCAGCGCCAGCACCGCCGGTTCGCTGTCCACCACCTGCTGCGCGTTCTTGGCCAGCGGCGCCCAGGTGCCGTTGAGGGTCTGCAGCGGCGCGGACACGCCGGCTTCGTTGGCGTAGCGTGCGTTGAGCTCGGCGACGGTGCTCTCCACCTTCGCCTTGGTCTGCTTGAACTGCTTGAAGGTCTCGGCGTTGCCGGACACTGCGTCGCGGGCCTGGTTGGCCAGCTGTTGCGACAGCACCTGCAGGTCGGCCGCGCCGGTGCTGGCGCCGGCCAGGCGGTTGCCCTGCCAGGTGGCCACGCCGGTGTTGGCGCCGAACACGACCAGCGACAACGCCAGCAGGCCCAGCCAGAAACTCGTGCCCACGCTGCCGAGCTTGCTGGCCTTGCGGGCGTCCGGAGCAGTACTCATGATGCGACCTCGGTCTTCGATGCGGAGGCAGCGCGCGCGCTCAGGCGGCGGCTTGCCGGAATTCGGGAGTGCGCGACAGCAGCGACAGCGAGAACACGCCCCAGTCCTGGGCGTCGCCGCGGAAGGCGCGGTCGATGAAGTGCGCGTAGCGGCCCTGGGCCAGATCGCCCGGCTCCACCGCCTGCGCCTCGGTGAAGCTGCGCTGGCCGAACAGTTCGTCGATGGTCAGGGCCACGTCGCCGCCGCTCTGGCGCATGATCAGCACGCGCTGGCCTTCCTGCAGCGCAGTGCGCTCGCCTTCCAGGAACTGCTTCAGGTCGACCACCGGGAACAGGTTGCCGCGCAGGTTGCCCACGCCCAGCAGCCACGGCTGCGCGCCCGGCACCGGGGTGACCGGCGGCATGCGCACGATCTCCACCACTTCGCGGAAGTCCGACACCAGGTGGCGCTTGCCGACGCGGTAGCCGACCCCGCGCCAGACGTCGTCGTCGAAGGCGCGTTCGGGCATCTGCACGGCGTGCGCCAGGCTGCGCCGCTCGTAGGCCTCGAGGATGTCGAAGGGCGAGCGCATGTCAGCCCACCAGTTGATTGATGCGGGCGATCAGCTCGTCTTCCCGCGGCGGCTTGACGATGTAGTCGGTGGCGCCTTGGCGCATGCCCCAGACCTTGTCGGTCTCCATGCTCTTGGTGCTGATGATCAGCACCGGGATGTGCCGGGTGGCCTCGTCGCGCGACAGCGCGCGGGTGGCCTGGAAGCCGCTCATCCCCGGCAGCACCACGTCCATCAGCACCAGGTTCGGCGCTTGCTCGCGTACCAGCTTGATCCCGTCCTCCGCGTTGTCGGTGGACAGGACCTGGTGCCCGGCTTTTTCAAGCCATTGCGTGAACACCGCCCGGTCGGTCGGTGAGTCCTCGATCAACAAGATACGGGCCATGCTGCCTTTCCCCCTGGTCAGGCGTTGACGTATGTACGGATCGCGCCCAGCAGCTCTTCGCGTGTAAAGGGTTTGGTGAGGTACTGCTCGGACCCGACGATGCGCCCGCGCGCCTTGTCGAACAGGCCGTCCTTGGAGGACAGCATGATCACCGGCGTGGCCTTGAACAGCTGGTTGCCCTTGATCAGCGCGCAGGTCTGATAGCCGTCCAGCCGCGGCATCATGATGTCCACGAAGATGATCTGCGGCTGCTGGTCGGCGATCTTGGCCAGCGCCTCGAAGCCGTCGGTCGCCGTCACCACTTCGCACCCTTCGCGCTTCAGCAACGTTTCGGCAGTACGACGGATCGTTTTCGAATCGTCGATCACCATGACCCGCAAGCCTGCGAGTTCCCCACCCGCAGTCGTGTTTTCACTCATCACTTGCCCCCAAGCGCGCGACGCTTCATCGGATCCGGCTTCGCTGCGAAACGCCATGTATCCCAAGACCCGCTGCGACTGTCAAGGCCACCGCTGCCGGTCTGCGTTGAACCACGTAACAGCACAAACTATGTCACAGTTTGGCGGATAACGTGCGACACCGCGCAGCCGCGCCCGACACCCGATGCGCGGCGCCCCCGCCGACCCGCTACCATCTTCCGCTCAGTCTCTCAGGTGCCCCCATGCCGTTCGATGTCATCGTGGTGATGGACCCCATCGCCAGCATCAAGATCGCCAAAGACACGACCTTCGCGATGCTGCT
The DNA here is from genome assembly GCF_009192935.1 of Xanthomonas sp. LMG 12461. NCBI lineage: Bacteria > Pseudomonadati > Pseudomonadota > Gammaproteobacteria > Lysobacterales > Lysobacteraceae > Xanthomonas > Xanthomonas sp. LMG 12461. The sequence continues at coordinate 1,924 of NZ_NQYT01000084.1, read as the reverse complement.
GGAAGCGCAGCGCCGCGGGCACCGGCTGCACTATGTGCGCCCCGGCGGGCTGACCCTGCGCGATGGCTGCGCAACCGCCCAGGCCGCGCCGCTGCGGGTGCGCGACGACAAGGCCGGCTGGTTCGAGCTGGACGCCTTCGCCGAACTGACCTTCGGTCCCGGCCAGGTCGTGCTGATGCGCAAGGATCCGCCGTTCGATGCGGAGTTCCTGTACGACACCCACGTGCTCAGCGTGGCCCAGCGCGCCGGCGCGCAGGTGGTCAACGACCCGCAGGGCCTACGCGACTTCAACGAGAAGCTGGCCGCCCTGCTGTTCCCGCAATGCTGTCCGCCGACGCTGGTCAGCCGCGACGCCGCCACGCTCAAGGCCTTCGTGCTGGAGCATGGCCAGGCGGTGCTGAAGCCGCTGGACGGCATGGGCGGGCGGTCGATCTTCCGCAGCGGCACCGGCGACCCCAACCTCAACGTGATCCTGGAGACGCTGACCGACGGCGGCCGCAAGCTGGCCCTGGCGCAGCGCTTCATCCCGGACATCAGCGCCGGCGACAAGCGCATCCTGCTGGTCGACGGCGTGGCGGTGGACTACTGCCTGGCGCGGATTCCGCAGGGCGACGAGTTCCGCGGCAACCTGGCCGCCGGCGGCCGCGGCGAAGGCCGCCCGCTGAGCGAGCGCGACCGCTGGATCGCCGCCCAGGTCGGCCCGGAAATGAAGCGGCGCGGCATGCGCTTCGTCGGCCTGGACGTGATCGGCGACTACCTCACCGAGGTCAACGTGACCAGCCCCACCTGCGTGCGCGAACTGGACGCGCAGTTCGGGCTCAACATCGCCGGGCTGCTGTTCGACGCCATCGAGGCCTACCCGGCGCGATGAGCGCGGCCGCCGCGACGCCCGCGCCGCGCATCGGCGAGCGCGAACGGCTCAGCGCCACCCTGGTGCTGTCGCTGATCGTGCACGGGTTGCTGATCCTGGGCGTGGGCTTCGCGATCGACGACGACGCACCGCTGGTGCCGACGCTGGACGTGATCTTCAGCCAGACCAGCACGCCGCTGACGCCGAAACAGGCCGACTTCCTGGCCCAGGCCAACCAGCAGGGCGGCGGCGATCACGACACGCCGCAACGTCCGCGCGATAGCCAGCCGGGCGTGGTGCCACAGCGCCAGGACGGGCTGGCGCCGCAGGCGTTGCGTGCGCAGACCGCGGCCGCGGCACCGGAACCGACCCCGCGCGTGGTCAGCAGCGCGCGCGGCGAGCAGCCGCTGCCGGTGGCGCAGACCCAGCCGCGTACCGACGACCCGCAACGGCCGGTGGACGCGCAGCGCGAACAGCGCGATGCCGAGATGGCACGCCTGGCCGCCGAAGTGCACCTGCGCTCGGAGCAATACGCCAAGCGCCCCAACCGCAAGTTCGTCTCCGCCAGCACCCGCGAATACGCCTACGCCAACTACCTGCGCGCCTGGGTCGACCGCGCCGAGCGCGTCGGCAACCTCAACTATCCCGACGAAGCGCGGCGGCGCCGGCTCGGCGGCCAGGTGGTGATCAGCGTCGGCGTGCGCCGCGACGGCAGCCTGGAGAGCAGCCGCATCCTGCGCTCCAGCGGCGTGCCGATGCTCGACGCCGCCGCACTGCGGATCGTGCAACTGGCGCAGCCGTTCCCGCCACTGCCGCGCACCGACGACAACGTCGACATCCTGCAGGTGACCCGCACCTGGGTGTTCCTGCCCGGCGGCAGCCTGGTCGACGACCGCTGAGCGGCACGCAGATCGCCCCTCTCCCCCCCGGGAGAGGGGTTGGGGTGAGGGTACGGCGCGCAGCGACTCGCGAAGGTCGGGCGCACGAGGCTTCGCCCGTACCCTCATCCGCCCCTTCGGGGCACCTTCTCCCGATGGGAGAAGGGAGAGCGATGGCCCCTCTCCCACCGGGAGA
>NZ_NQYT01000083.1:0-20870 GCF_009192935.1 Xanthomonas sp. LMG 12461 | reverse complement strand
CGCACTGGCCGAGCAGCCACACCGCGACGATGCCGGTCAGGACGGTGGGCGAGGACAGCCGCTCCAGTTCGAAGCGCTGCATCAACCACTGGTTCATGACGTAGGCGAGCACGGCGCCGAGCAGCGCGCCGGCGCCGACGATCAGCAGGTTCTCGGCCTGGAAGTAGCGCAGGATGTCGCCGCGGGTGGCGCCGAGCGCGCGGCGGATGCCGATCTGCCGGGTGCGCTGCTGCACCCAGAAACTGGCCAGCCCGCCGATGCCCAGCGCGGTGACGGTGAGCAGGATCAGGATGATCGCCAGCAGCATCCGCGCCACCGCACTGTCGCTCTTGAAGTAGTCGGTCCGCAGCTCCTGCATGGTGGCCACGCGCTGCTGCACGTAGGTGGGGTTGGCGCGTTGCATCGCCGCCGCCGCGCGCGGCAGCACCTGCGCCAGTTGCCCGGGCGTGCTGCGGATCAGGTAGCCGCCGCCCCAGCCTTCGCTGCCGATGCGGATCTCGGTGAGCAGCGCATCGGCATCGTCGTCGTGGCCGGTGATGTCGCCGCGCACCGGCGCCATCACCCCGACGATGTCCAGGCGCACCGGCTGGTTGAAGGTGCTGGTGTAGAGGGTGCGCCCCAGCGGCGACGTGCCGGGGAACAGTTTGGCCGCCAGCGACGGCGTGATCAGCGCCGGCAGGCGCCGCTCGATCTCCGGTGGCGCACCGAACAGGTCCGAGGCGCCGGTCAGTTCCGCGTCGCGCAAGTCGCGACCGGCGACGATGCGGATGCCCAGCGTGCGGTTCAGGCCCTGGCTGCCGAGGAACAGGCGCGCACGGGCGACCGCTTGCGTGGCCTGCGGCTGCAGGAACAGTTGCGCCTGCGTCGGGCCCCACAGCGGCGGCGTGCCGAACGCCGCCGCTTCCACGCCGGGCACCGCCTGCAGGATGTCCAGGCTGCGGCCGACGCTGCTGACGCTGCCCGGTTCGCCGACCACGCTGATGCTCTGGATCAGGCCTATATCCTGTTCCATCACCCCGGTCGGGGTCTGCACGCGCTGGTAGGTGCGGGCGATGATGAACACCAGGTTGCACAGCACCGCCAGGGTCAGGGCGATCTGCAGCGCCATCAGCACCACCGCGGCGCGATGGCTGCCCAATGCGGACAGGATGGGACGCACGGGAGGCAGCGGGGTCATAGCGATTTCACCTGCAGGGCGGGGGCGATGCGCGAGGCGCGCCAGGCTGGCCACAGGCCGGCGGCCAGCGCCGAAAGCGTGGCCACGGCCAGGGCGATGCCGAGGATCGCGGGATCGGCATGCGCCTGCTGCGCGTACGCCACCGGTTGCTGGCGCACCAGCCACAGGCCGATCCAGGTCAGCGGGATGCCGAGCAGGCCGCCCAGGCAGCCGATCAGCGCCGATTCGGCCAGGCACTGCGCGAACACCGCGCGGCGGCTGGCGCCGAGCGCGCGGCGCACGCCGATCTCGCCGGCCTTGCGCATGAACTTGGCGACCAGCAGGCCCACTGCATTGAGCAGGCACACCAGCAGCACACCGAAGGCGATCCAGGTCTGCATGCGCACCGTGGCCGGCACCACCCGCTTGTAGGCCAGCCAGTCGACCAGGCCGCGCAGGCGGGTGTTGGGGGCGCGTTCGAAGCGGCCGAGCTGGCGCTGCTGCGCGCTGTAGGCGTCCAGCGCCGCGCGATAGCGCCGCGCCTGCTCCGGCGTGTCCAGCCGTGCCCAGTACTGCACCCAGGTGCATTGCGCGGCCTTGGGATCGTGCAGGCCGGCCTCGCCATCCTTGCCCCAGCACTGCATCGGCCCGTAGCCATAGTCCTGCGGCAGGTCCAGCCAGGTCTCGAACGGCATGTACAGCGCTTCCGGCGGCGTGTACGCACCGGAGTTGAGGTCGTAGAAGCGCGGTTGCGCATCCCACGCGTCGATCACCCCGATCACCCGGAACGGGCGGGTGGCGATGGTGAGGGTCTTGCCGACGCTGTCGGCGCCGCCGAACAACGCGTCGTTGAGCTTGCGGCTCAGCACCACCACCGGCGCGCGCTGGGTATCGTCGCGATGGCTCCAGCCGCTGCCGTAGAGGAAGCGCATGCCGAACATGCCGAACAGGTCGGCGGTGGCGGCGCGGGTGGTGAGCATGCGCAAGGGGCTGTTGGGCACGGTCTGGCGCACCGGCAGCCAGTTCGCGCTGGTCATGGTCTGCGCCGGCGCCGCCTGCGCCCGGTACAGCGCGGTGGCGTCCTGCCAGGTCAGCTCGTCCGGCGGCTCGGGGTCGGCGCTGGGCAGGTTGCGCGGACGCGGATCCAGCTGCGGATGGAACAGCGTGGCGCTGCGCCCGGGCAGCGGGTCGCCGGAGAGCGTGTGCAGTACCGTCAGCATGGTCATCGACGCGCCGATGCCCAGCGCCACGGCCAGCACCATCAGCCCGGTGAGGATGCGGTTGCGGCCGAAGCTGCGCAGCGCCAGGCGGAGGTAGTAAGCGAACATGCGGGCTCCGGGTCAGGCGCTGCGGGTGGCGATGGCGGGGGCGACGGCGGCGGCGCGCAGGGCCGGGCCGAGGACGGCGAGCTGGCCCAGCGCGCACAGCAGCAGCGCGCCGACCGGCAGGTAGCTGGCCGGCAACCGTTCCAGTTCGAAGACCCGCATCAGCAGCACGTTGCCGCCGTAGGCCAGCAGCATGCCCAGGGCCACGCCGGCGCCGACCAGCAGCAGATTCTCGGTCTGGAAATAACGCAGGATGTCGCGGCGGGTGGCGCCGAGCGCGCGGCGGATGCCGATCTGCTTGGTGCGCTGCTGCACCCAGAAGCTGGCCAGGCCGACGATGCCCAGCGCGGTCACCAGCAGCATTGCGACGATGATCGCGACCAGCAGCCCGGTCATCGCTCGGTCGCTCTGGAAATACGTCTGGCGCAGGTCGTCCAGCGGCTTGCTGTTGGCGTTGTCCAGCACCGCCTCGGGCACCGCCCGTGCCACTGCGGCGCGCGCCTGCGCCAACACCCGCGGCAACTCGCGCGGATCGGCACGCAGCACATAGGTGCCGGACTGCGCGGCCTCGCGCACCGGGATCACCACCGACCAGTCGCTGCCGATCACGCCATCCTCGCTGCGGCCCGGATCGGGGCGCGCCAGGTGCTCCAGCGTACCGATCACGCGGAAATGGCCGCCGGACCAGAATTCCTTGCCCAGCGGATCCTGGCCCGGCCACAGATGCGCGGCCAGCGCCCGCGTGATCCACACACCGGCCGCGGTCGGGATGCCGTTGTCGAGCGGCTGGTAGTCCGCGTCGGCGAACGCGGGGCCGCTGTCCGGCTTCAGCGCCAGCGCGGCGACGGCGCCCGGGCTGACCATGTAGAAGTGCGGCACGCCGCCGACCTGGGTGCAGTCCTGGTCCAGGCACAGCCCGTTGTTGAACACCGGGGGCGCGAACGGGACGGTGTTGATGGCACCGGCCGCGCGCACGCCGGGCGTGCGCCGCACCGCATCCAGCGCGCGGGCATTGACGTCGGCGGCGTTGCAGCCGTCGCAGCCGGACAGCGACACCAGGCCCAGCGCGGATTCGTCGATGCCGCTGCGCAGGTGCACCAGCTCCAGACGATTGCCGATCAGGAAGAAGGCGTTGCACAGCACGGCGCAGGCCAGCGCCACTTCCAGCGCGATCAGCGCGGCGGCGATGCGATGGCGCGACAGCGCGCTGAGGATGGGAGTGATGTGCATCGTCGTGCGCCCCGGTTACAGACTCTTGAGTTGCATGGCCGGCGCGATACGGCTGGCGCGCAGGGCGGGGAACAGGCCGGCGGCGAGGCTGCAGGCGATCGCCAGGGCGAAGGTGCCGGCGAACGTCGTCGGATCCAGATGCGCCAGGTCGGCGTAGGCGGTGGGCTGCTGGCGCACGCTCCACAGGCCCAGCAGGGTCAGCAGCCAACCGCCGGCGCCGCCGAGCAGGCCGATCACGCTGGCCTCGGTCAGGCACTGCGCGAAGATCGCGCGACGCGAGGCCCCCAGCGCGCGACGCACGCCGATCTCGCCGCCGCGGCGCAGGAACTTGGCCAGCAGCAGGCCGACGCTGTTGAACAGGCACAGGCCCAGGAACGCCAGCGCCAGCCAACTCTGCAGGCGCACGTCGCCCGGCACCACGCGGTTATGGTCCAGCCATTGCGGCAGCGACAGCAGGCGCGCGGTGTCGGCGCGGCCGATGCGCCCGGCGGCGTGCTGCTGCGCGGCGTAGTCGGCCAGCAGCCGGCGGTAGTCGGCGACCTTCGCCGGCGTGTCCAACTGCACCCACAACTGCAGCCACACGCACGGCGCGCTGCGCAGGTCCAGGTTGGCCTCGGGCTTGCTGAAGCAGGTCCACGGCTGGATGTGGCCGTCGTTGACCTCCAGGCTGCTGGACAGCGGCATGAACACGTCCTGCGGCCGTCCGTAGAAGCTGGCGGTATCGCCATGGGCGAAGCTGCCGCCGGCCAGCGTGTAGAACAGCGGCGACGGCCGCCACGGTGCCAGCACGCCGACGATGCGCACCGCCGTGCCGCGCACCAGCAGGCTGCGGCCGACGCTGTTGCGGCCCTGGAACAGCTTGGCGTTGAGGTCGGACGAGATCACCGCCACCCGCGCCCGGTCCTGGTCGTCGCGCGCGCGCCAGCCGCTGCCGTAGGCGAACGGCACCTGGAACATCGGGAAGAAATCGGCCTGGGTCATCAACAACTGGGTCATGAACGGCGGGGTGGCGCCGTCCGCCGCGTGCACCTTGATCTCGCTCTCGGCGACCATGGCCTGGCGATCGGCGCGCCCGCGCGTCCACAGGTCCATGGCCGAGGGGTAGTCGAGCTTGTCGAAAGGCTTCTGGTTGGCGCCGTTGCTGGGGCGCGGATCGAGTTGCGCGAAGAAGATCTGCTGGCTGCGCCCGGGCAAGGGATCGCCGGACAGCAACCGCATCACCGTCAGCGTGGTCATCGCCGCGCCGATGCCCACCGCGATGGACAGCACCATCAGCGCGGTAAGCACCGGGCTGCGGCGCAGGCTGCGCCACGCTTGCTGGAAGTAATAGCCGAGCATGTCGGTCTCCGCGCCGTCGCCGTGCCGGTCAGGGCGTGGCCGTGGTGCCGTGGCCGCCGTGCACCAGCACCGGCTCGCGCTGCAGGTCGGTGGCCTGGCCGTCGACGATGTGCACGTTGCGCTGCGCGCGCGCAGCCAACTCCGGGTCGTGGGTGACCATGACGATGGTCGAGCCCTGCGCGTTGATCTCCTCCAGCAGTTCCATCACCCCGCGCGCCATCTGCGAGTCGAGGTTGCCGGTCGGTTCGTCGGCCAGCAGCAGGCGCGGGCTGCCGGCCAGGGCGCGGGCGATCGCCGCACGCTGCTGCTGGCCGCCGGACAGTTCGGACGGGTAGTGCTTCATGCGCGAGCCCAGCCCGACCCGGCTCAGCGCCTCCTCGATGCGCTGCTTGCGCTCGGCCGCGCCCATGCCGCGGTAGCGCAGCGGCACGTCGACGTTGTCGAACAGGTTGAGGTCGGGGATCAGGTTGAAGCCCTGGAAGATGAAGCCGATCTTCTGGTTGCGCATGCGCGAGCGCGCATCGTCGTTGAGGTTGCTGACGTCCTGGCCGTCGAGCAGGTACTGGCCGCTGGTGAAGGTCTCCAGCAAGCCGGCGATGTTGAGGAAGGTGGTCTTGCCCGAACCCGACGGCCCGGTGACGGCGACGAACTCGCCCTCGCGGACATGCAGGTCCAGCGAGCGCAACGCATGCGTCTCGACCTGTTCGGTGCGGAAGACCTTGGAGACGGAGCGCATTTCGAGCATGGCGTGAGTTCCTGTGGTGGTGGAGCGGGGATTGGAGATGTCGGGATTCGGAATCAGCAGCCGGGAAAGGAGAACGGGAGGGGCTGACGAATCCCCAATCCCGATTCCCCACTCCCGGCTCCTAATGCACCGTCACCTGCGGCGCATCGCCGAACAGGTCGCTGCCGGAGACCACGACCCGGTCGCCCGGCTGCAGGCCCGAGCGCACTTCGACTTCGCCCAGGCTGGTGACGCCCAGTTCGACCGGGCGGCGCACCGCCGAGTCGCCGTCCATGACGTAGGCGTAGCGGCCGCCGGACTGTTCGACGAACGGGCCGCGCTCGAGCTTGAGCACGTTCTTGCGAGTATCCAGCAGCACCCGCGCGCTCATGCGCTGGCTCTGGCGCAGGCCCGGCGGCTGCTTGTCGGTGAAGCGGATGCGCGCGTTGACCTCGCCGTTGACCACTTCCGGCGACACCGCCGAGATCGCGCCGGCGAAGGGTTCGCCGGCACCGCTGGTCAACTGCGCCGGCATGCCGATCGCCAGGTCGCGGGCGAAGCTTTCCGGCACCTTGATCTCCAGTTCGAACTTGGAGAGGTCGACCACGCTCAGCACCGGTGCGTTGGCGGCGACGTTGGTGTGCTGCGAGACCTGCACCTGGCCGACCTGGCCGTCGAACGGCGAGCGCAGGGTCAGCAGGTCGACCTGGCGCTGCACCTCGGCCACCACCGCGCGCTGGCGCTCGGCGAGCAGGCGCTTGTTGCGCGCGTCCAGCGAGGCGCCCTGCGCCTGCAGGCCCGAATCCTTCTGCGCGTGGCTCATCGCGATGTCGGCCTTCTTCAGGGTGTCCTGGGCCTTGGCCAGTTCCACTGCCGGCACCGCGCCGCCTTCATAGCCGCGCTGGTAGCGCTCCAGGTCGCGGCTGGCCGCCTGCCGTTCGATCTGCGCCTGGTCGATCAGCTTGCTGGCGTTGGCGCGGGCCAGGGTCGCGTCCAGGTCGGCACGGCCGGCCTCGGCCTGGAGGCCGGCCAGGGTGGCCTCTTCCTGGGCGAGCTTGCTGCGCAGTTCCGGGCTGTCGATCTCGGCCAGCTCCTGGCCCTGCTTGACCACGTCGCCGGCGACCACCTTCAGGGTCACCGTGCCGCCGGAGATCGCGTACAGGGTCGGGCTGTTGGCGGCGATCAGGCGGCCGTCGGCGGAGATGTCGCGGACCAGGTCGCCGCGGGTCACCGTGGCGATGCGCACCCGCTGTGCGTCGAACGAGCGGCTGCCGGCGATCCAGCCGCGTGCGGCGAAGGCGATGCCCAGCAGCACCAGCGTGGCGATCAGCCCGGGCCACAGCCAGCGGCGCCAGGCCGCGGAGCGGGGGCGGGCGAGAACCTGGTCCTGGGCGGAGGTGTCACGGATCATCGGACGGTCGCAGCGGTGAGGATGGGGACTTCAAAGCACGATGCGTGCCAACTGCAAGTCATTGAATTGCATGGGTGCGGACGGCGCGGACAGGTGTCCGGGTGTCCGCGGACACGTTCGCGGACACCAGGGCGGGGGCATGCTCGGGAATGGGTGACACGCTCTGTGTCCGGCAGCGGACAGCGGCGAGACATTCAGCGGACTTCGCTAGAATGGCGGACTTTTCGGCGAAGGGCGTGGCTATGTGCGGTATCGTCGGTGCGATCGCGGATCGCGATGTGGTTCCGGTCCTGATCGAGGGGCTCAAGCGCCTGGAATACCGGGGCTACGACTCGGCCGGCATCGCCGCCATCGCCGACGGGCAGGTCCGCCGCGTGCGCCGTACCGGCCGCGTGTCCGAGACCGAGAGCGCCGCGCTGGCCGAAGGCCTGCACGCGCCGCTGGGCATCGGCCACACCCGCTGGGCGACCCATGGCGGCGTCACCGAGGCCAATGCGCACCCGCACGTCAGTCATGGCGACCTGGCGCTGGTCCACAACGGCATCATCGAGAACCACGAACAGCAGCGCGAGCGCCTGACCGCGCTGGGCTACGTGTTCGAATCGCAGACCGATACCGAGGTCATCGCCCACCTGATCCACCACTACATCGCCCAGGGCCGCGACCTGCTCGGCGCGCTGCAGGCGGCGGTGAAGGAGCTGACCGGCGCCTATGCCGTGGCCGCGGTGAGCAAGTCGCGCCCGGACCTGCTGGTGTGCGCGCGCATGGGTTGCCCGCTGCTGATCGGCCTGGGCGAGGGCGAGAACTTCATCGCCTCGGATGTCTCGGCGGTGATCCAGGCCACGCGCCGGGTGATCTTCCTGGAAGAGGGCGACACCGCCGAACTGCGCCGCGACGGCGTGCAGGTGTACGACGCGCAGGACCAGCCGGTGCAGCGCGAGCCGCACGTGTCCGACGTGTCGCTGGCCTCGCTGGAGCTGGGCCCGTACCGCCACTTCATGCAGAAGGAGATCCACGAGCAGCCGCGCGCGCTGGCCGACACGCTGGAGGCGCTGTTCGACGCCGGCGGCTTCGACACCACGCTGTTCGGCAGCAAGGCCGAGGCGCTGCTGGCCGACGTGGACGGCGTGCAGATCCTGGCCTGCGGCACCAGCTACTACGCCGGGCTGACCGCGCGCTACTGGATCGAGGGCATCGCCGGGCTGCCGTGCAGCGTGGAGATCGCCAGCGAGTACCGCTACCGCGATGCCTGCGCCAATCCGCGGCAGCTGATCGTGACCATCTCCCAATCCGGCGAAACCCTGGACACGATGGAGGCGCTCAAGTACGCCAAGGCGCTGGGCCATACCAAGACCCTGTCGATCTGCAACGTGCCCGAGAGCGCGATCCCGCGCGCCAGTGCGATGGTGCTGTACACCCGCGCCGGCGCCGAGGTCGGTGTGGCCTCGACCAAGGCCTTCACCACCCAGCTGGCGGCGCTGTTCCAGCTCACCTGCGTGCTGGCCAAGCGCCGCGGGCGGCTGAGCGCCGAACAGGAGGCCGAGTACCTGGAGCAGCTGCGCTACCTGCCCGGCAGCGTGCAGCACGTGCTCAACCTGGAACCGCAGATCGCGGTGTGGGCCGAGCGCTTCGCCGACAAGCACAACGCGCTGTTCCTCGGCCGCGGCCTGCATTACCCGATCGCCCTGGAAGGCGCGCTCAAGCTCAAGGAGATCACCTACATCCATGCCGAGGGCTATCCGGCCGGCGAGCTCAAGCACGGCCCGCTGGCGCTGGTCGACGCCAATATGCCGGTGGTGGTGATCGCGCCCAACGACACCTTGTTGGAGAAGGTGAAGTCGAACATGCAGGAAGTGCGCGCGCGCGGTGGCGAGCTGTTCGTGTTCGCCGACCAGGACAGCAACTTTAATGAGTCCGAAGGCGTGCACGTGATCCGCACGCCGCGCCACGCCGGCGTGCTCAGCCCGGTGCTGCACACCGTGCCGGTGCAGTTGCTGGCCTACCACACCGCGCTGGCGCGCGGCACCGACGTGGACAAGCCGCGCAACCTGGCCAAGTCGGTGACGGTGGAGTAGTCGCCGCACCACTGGCTTGGCAGACGCCATGGCCGGCTGCCAGCGCATTGGCCCGGGTTATGCATAAGCTTCCTGCGAGGGTTCCCACCACGCAGGAGGACGCATGTACGAGTCTTTCAGACAGGGGGCGCCGGCCGAGCTGTGGCAGGCGCTGGTGCACGAGGCCGGGCAGCGCCTGGGCCGGCCGCTGGACGAATCGCGCGAGCACTATCTGGTGTTCGTGTTGCTGCGCTACCAGCGCGACGCGCAGTTGCTGGCGCGCATCCAGGCGCTGGCCTGGCTGCATGCGCAGGAGCAGGTGGGGCGTGCGCGTGCCGACGCCTTGCGCGAGGTCGGCGACGGTTGCCTGCTGATCGCCGGGCTGTTCCCGGGCGTGGCGGCGCGACGTCGGGTCAGCGTGGACTACTTCATCGATCTGGGCCGCGGCGCCTATGCCGAAGTCGCCGAGACCCGCGACAGCGACGCGGGGCTGTTCGCGCAGCTCGCGCGCAGCTATCGCGAATTGGTCGGCACGCTGGGGGCGCTGCGTCCGCCGCGGCACGAGGTGGCGGGGTTGCAGGCGGCGCTGCACGCCTAGCTGAAGCGTTCTTGCAGGAGCCGTGTTGTAGCAGCGGCTTCAGCCGTGGTGGGCATTGCCATGACGCCTGTCGTGGCCGATCCTGGAAACCGCCAGCGCCGCGCCTGCGGGAGACGGCCGCACCGGCGCGCGCGGACGCGTCCAGACCATCCAACGCGCTCGCCCGCATGCGCGGGCGCCCCTGGCATCGGCCCGCTGGCTACCGCACCGACGAAGGGGGCGACGACGCGTCCTGCTGCAGTTGCTGTTGGCCATCGGGTACCGCCATCAACACGCCCGCGATGGCGCCGACGTCGGCGATGAGGCGCTCGGCGGTCTTCCCGGTCGGGACCCCCAACACGATGGCGCCGACGCGGTCGAGCGTGTACAGCAGCGGGGCATGCCAGCCCGCCGCCGCCGCGCTGATGCGGCGCTTGGTCTGCTCGACGTCGCCGCTGCGATCGACGTAGACGATCACTGCCCTGGCCGCGTTGGCGTCCTGCGCGTCGGCAGCCGCGTGGGTGCCGTCCGGCAGCAGAGGGCGTTGCTGCATGGCGGTCGAACATGCGCAAGCGGCGAGCACGGCCAGGCAGGCGATGCCTGCCCGGCCGAGCCACCGGCGGGCCGCGGGAACGGCGGCGTTGGCGGATTCGTGCATCGAGCGGGTCTCCTGGGCGATCGACGGCGACAGCCCCGCGTGCGTGGTGCGCACAGGGCCGCCCGAACCCTCGCATGTACCGGGTGAACTGCGGCCGACCCTGGATGGGGAGAACGACCGTCGACGGACAGCGCCGCGCCGCGTTGCCGTCCGCTCAGAACCAGAACCGCAGGCCGGCGACCCAGCGCGTCTCGCGCGCCGCCTCGCCATCGGCGCGGCGCAGGTCGGCGGTGTCGCCGAAGCTGCGCACGTGCTCCACGCCGACATACGGTGCGAACCGGCGGGTGACTTCGTAGCGCAGGCGCAACCCGCCCTCCACGCTGGCCAGGCCGCTGCCGGTACGATGCGCCGGATCGTCGCGCGCGGCCACTTCCGCTTCCAGCCGTGGCTGCAGGATCAGGCGATTGGTCAGCAGCACGTCGTACTCGCCTTCCAGGTGCAGGCTGGCATGGCCGCCCTCGCCGACGTACAGCATGGCCGACACCTCGAACTTGTACGGCGCCATGCCCTGCACGCCGAACGCGGCCGAGGTCCGCGCGCGGCCGGGCGCGAACGCCTGCTTGGCGCCGATCAGCATGTCCCACCAGGGCGAGATGGCGCGGCCATAGGCCAGTTCCAGCGTCGACGCCGTGGTGCGGCCGCCCTCGCGTTCGCCGTCGCTGCGCAGCCACAGCCGGTCGATGTCGCCGCCGTACCAGCCACGTGCCTCCCAGGCCTGGCCGCTGCCGTGGGCGTTGTCCCAGCCCTCCAGGCGATCGACCAGCAGGTAGCCGGTGCGCGCCGCGCCGTGCGCCATGCCGTGGTCGCGCAGCACGGGGAATGCGGCTGCGCGATCGGCGTCGGTGATCGGCGGGATCGGCTCGCGCGGCAGCGACGTGTCGGCGCTCGCAGGACAGTGGCACGCTGTCGGTTCGGGTGCAGGCGGCGTCGCATGGTCCATGCGGTCGTGATGCATGCCGTCGTGTGCGGAGTGCGCGTGTTCGCCATGCTCGACCTGCGACGCCGGCGCGGCTGCGTGGTCCATCGTGGCGTGCTCCATGTGCTCATGCGACGTGGTGTCGGCGTGCTCTGCCGTGGTCTGCATGGCCGGCGGGGCGTGCATGGCCGGCGCGTGCGCGGCATGGCCCATTGCGGCGTGGTCCACGGCACCGTCTATTGCCGCGTCGGGCTGCGGTGCCGTTGTCGCGTCCGCCATGGGCATGCTGGCGGCGGCTGCGGGGCAGGCGCAGGTCGCGGCAGGGAGATCGGCGTCGCTGTCGGCCACGTGGACATGCTGTGCCTGCGCCACTGCGTGCGCCAACAGCAGCACCATGCCGGTCGCCTGGGCGAGCGGCGAGAAGTGGAGGCGGCTCATGCGTCCACCCGCACTTCGCGCATCATGCCGCCGTCCATGTGGTACAGCAGGTGGCAGTGGTAGGCCCAGCGGCCGAGCGCGTCGGCGCGCACGCGGTAGCTGCGGCGCGTGCCCGGCGGCATGTCCACGGTGTGCTTGCGCACCTGGAAGCGGCCGGCCGCGTCCTCGACGTCGCTCCACATGCCGTGCAGGTGGATCGGGTGCTGCATCATCGTGTCGTTGACCAGCACGATGCGCAGGCGCTCGCCATAGTTCAGCCGCAGCGGCTCGGCGCTGGCGAAGGGAATGCCGTCGAACGACCAGGCGAACTTCTCCATGTTGCCGGTCAGGTGCAACTGGATCTCGCGCCCCGGCTCGCGTCCGTCCGGGTCCTCGAACAGGCTGTGCAGGTCGGCGTAGCTCAGCACGCGGCGGCCGTTGTCGCGCAGGCCGATGCCCGGGTCGTCCAGCCGTGGCGCAGTGGCGGAGGACTGCATGTCCACCAGCGGATTGCCGCGTTCGCTGTGTGGATGCGCAGGTGCGGTGGCAGCGCCTGCAGCCGCGTGCGCGGCGTGCTCCATGCCCGGCATGCCGGCCATGTGCATGCTCGCGCCGCAGCCGCCCTCCATGCCGTGCATGGCCATGCCTGCGCCGTGCTCCATGCCGGCATGGCCGGCCATCGCGTGGCCCATGTCCTGCATGCGCAGCAGCGGACGCGGATCGTTCGCCGGCACCGGTGCCTGCAGTCCTTCGCGCACTGCGAGCGTGCCGCGCGCGTGGCCGGTGCGGCCCATGTCCTGCGCGAACACCGTGTACGCGTCCTGGCCGCTGGGCTCGACCAGCACATCAAAGGTTTCGGCCGCGGCGATGCGGAATTCGTCCACGCTCACCGGATGCACGTACTGCCCGTCGGCGGCGACCACGGTCATCTTCAGCCCGGGGATGCGCACGTCGAAGTAGCTCATGCTGGAGGCGTTGATGAAGCGCAGCAGCACCTTCTCGCCGGGACGGAACAGCCCGGTCCAGTTGCCGGCCGGGGTCATGCCGTTGAGCAGGTAGGTGTAGGTGTTGCCGTTGACGTCGGACAGGTCGCTGGGGGTCATGCGCATGCGCCCCCACATGCCGCGGTCGGCGAGGGTGGCGCGCAGCCCGTCCTCGCGCGCGTCGCGCAGGAAATCGCCGACGGTGCGCTGGTACAGGTTGTCGTAGGACGGCATCTGCTTCAGCCGCCGGAACAGCGCTGCCGGATCCAGGTCGGTCCAGTCCGACAGCAGCAGCACGTGCTCGCGATCGTAGCGGTACGGCGGCGGCTCGCGCGGGTCGATCACGATGGCGCCGTACAGCCCGGCCTGCTCCTGGTGCAGCGAATGGCTGTGGTACCAGTAGGTGCCGGACTGGCGCAGGGCGAAGCGGTACTGGTAGGTCTCGCCCGGGTAGATGCCGTCGAAGCTCATGCCCGGCACGCCGTCCATGTTGGCCGGCAGCAGCAGGCCATGCCAGTGCACCGAGGTCTGGGTGTGGCCGGGCAGGCGGTTGGCCACGCGGATGGTCACGGTGTCGCCTTCGCGCCAGCGCAGCAGCGGTGCCGGCACGCTGCCGTTGACGGCGATGGCGGGGCGCTCGCGCCCGGTGAAATTGACCCGCGTGCTGCCGATGCTCAGGTCCAGGTCGGTGCCGTGCAGCACGTAGGGCGCGGCGCCGTTGCGGGCGAGCGCGCTGGCGTGGGCGCTGCGCAGCGGCAGCCCGGTGAGGCCGGCGGCGGCGCCCAGCGCCAGCCCGGTGACGAAGCGGCGCCGCGACGGCAGCGCCGGCAGGCCGGAGGAAGATGGGTTCATGTGCGATGTCCGTCAGCGGAGGCGATGCGCCACGCAGCGCCGATGGGCGCTGCAGGCACGGACGCGGCAGCGCCTGTGCGCTGCCACCGGGAGACCGCCCAACAGGCGGCCGCGCGCGCTCAGGCGCTGGGAGGACGTTCCAGCCGCGGCAGGCCGGGCGCGCCGTGCGCGGCCTGGGGAGCGGCGGCAATCAGGGTGCGGGGCAAGCGTGGCAGCGCCAGCGGCATCGCCAGCAAGGCCGGCAGCGGTTGCGCGTGCGGGCATTGGCAGCCGGCCATGCCGCCGCAGCCGCCGTGCTTGCCGGCATGGTCGTGGCAGTGCGCGTCGTGGTCGGCCGGCGGCGGTGGCGGTGCGTCGTGACAGGGCATCGCCACATGCGCCGGCGCCGCGCTGGCGACCGCGGCAGCCGTGTCGTGCGTCGAGGTGCCGTGCGCCGGCATGCCGGGCATCGCCATGGCGGCCGCGGTGCCGTTGAGCAGCAGGCTCAGGCACAGCAGCAGGCGCAGCAGGACGGCGGAAGTCGGCACAGGCGGCAGCGTGGCGTCGGGAACGGAAGAGGATACCGAAGCCGGCGTGCGCGGCAAGCGACCGCCATCCGGCAAGGCTTGACTCTGGACCCGACTCCAGGGAGTAGGGTGTGCGCATGCGATCCGACCCCGCCACCGCCCGCTTCACCATCGGCGCGCTCGCCCGCCAGGCCGACGTCGCCATCGATACCGTGCGCTACTACGAACGCCAGGGCCTGCTGCCGCTCGCCCCGCGCCGCGCCTCCGGCTACCGCGAGTACGACGCCGCGGCGGTGCAGCGGGTGCGCTTCATCCGCCGCGCCAAGGAACTGGGCTTTTCGCTGGAGGAAATCGGCGAGTTGCTGGCGTTGCAGGACGATCGCGTGCACGGCGTGGAGGGCATCAAGCAGCGCGCCAGCGCGCGCCTGCAGGCGCTGGATCGGCGCATCGCCGAACTGACCGAGATGCGCGACACCCTGGCGGCGCTGGTCGAGGATTGCCCCGGCCACGGCGCGCCGGACGCCTGCCCGATCCTGGGCGATATCCGCGGCGATGCCGCCGGCGAGCCGTCGCGATGAGCACGGGTCGCGCCACCGCGTCGCTGACCTTGCCGGTGCAGGGCATGACCTGCGCCGCCTGCGCGGCCGGCGTGGAGAAGGCGCTGCAGCGCCTGCCCGGCGTGGCGGCGCAGGCCAGCTATGCCGGCGCGCGCGTGCAGGTGGACTACGACCCGCAGCAGGTGGATCTGCCGACGCTGCTGCAGCGCATCCAGCAGGCCGGCTACTCGGTGCCGACGCAGACTGTGACCCTGGAACTCAGCGGCCTGCACTGCGCGTCCTGCGTGGCGTCCATCGATGCGGTGCTAGCGAAGACCCCGGGTGTGCTCGCCGGCCACGCCAACCTGGCCTCGGCCAAGGCGCGGGTGGAGATCGTGCCGGGCACGGTCGCGCCGGCGGAACTCATCGCGCGGATCGCCCGTGCTGGGTTCGGCGCGCGCGTCGCGCAGGCCATGGACCCAGAGCAACTGGCCGAGCGCGAGCGCGACGAGCAACGTGCCTGGCGACGCGAGCTGGGCCTGTTCGCCGCAGCGGTGCTGCTGACCCTGCCGTTCTGGGGGCAGATGCTCGGCATGCTGGATGGCGACGCCCTGCGCGGCGCGCACGCCGAGCCGCTGCCGCGCTGGCTGCAGCTGTTGCTGGCGACGCCGGTGCAGTGCTGGATCGGCGCGCGCTTCTACCGCGCCGGCTACCGCGCGCTGCGCAACGGCAGCGCCAACATGGACGTGCTGGTCGCGCTGGGCACCGGCATGGCCTATCTGTACAGCGCCGTGGTCACCGTGGCCGGCCTGCACGGCCAGCACGTGTACTTCGAGGCCAGCACCAGCGTCATCACCCTGGTGCTGCTCGGGCGCCTGCTCGAGGCCCGCGCCAAGCGCCGCACCACCGCGGCGGTGCGCGCGCTGCTCGACCTGGCGCCGACCACCGCGCGGGTCGAGCGCGACGGCGCCATCGTGGAGGTGGACGCGGCGGAACTGGCGGTCGGCGACGTGTTCGTGGTCGCCGCCGGCGAACGCGTGCCGGTGGACGGCGAGGTGCTCGAGGGCCACTCCAGCGTGGACGAAGCGATGCTCTCCGGCGAGGCCATGCCGGTGGCCAAGGCGCCGGGCAGTCGCCTGCATGCGGCCACGGTCAACCAGCTCGGCCTGCTGCGCGCGCGCGCCACCGGGGTCGGCGCGGACACCCTGCTGGCGCAGATCGTGCGCATGGTCGATGCCGCGCAAGGCTCGCGCGCGCCGATCCAGCGCCTGGTCGACCGTATCGCCGCGGTGTTCGTGCCAGCGGTGCTGGGCATCGCCGCGATCACCCTTGGCGCGACCTGGGCGCTGGGCGGCAGCTTCGCCGAGGCGCTGGTGCACGCGGTGGCGGTGCTGGTGATCGCCTGCCCGTGTGCGCTGGGCCTGGCCACGCCGACCGCGATCATGGTCGGCACCGGCGTCGGTGCCCGCGCCGGCATCCTGATCCGCGACGCCGAAGTGCTGGAGCGCGCCCGTGCGCTGACCGCGCTGGTGGTCGACAAGACCGGCACCCTGACCCTGGGCCAGCCGCAGGTGACGGCGGTGCTGGTCGCCGACGCGGCCGAGACCGCGCCGCTGTTGCGCCTGGCCGCGGCGCTGGAGACCGGCTCGGCGCATCCGCTGGCGCGCGCCATCGTGCAGCGCGCCGCCGACTTGGGCGTGCGCGCGGCCGTGCCGGCACCGTCGGCCGAGGCGGTGCAGACGTTGCCGGGGCAGGGCGTGCGCGGCCGCGTGGACGGGCGCGAGGTCGCGCTGGGCGCGCTGGCGTGGCTCGATGGCCTGGTCGCCGCGCCGGCCGACCCGGCGCTGCGCCGCCAGGCCGAGGCGGCACAGGCGCAGGGCCACAGCGTGGTCGGAGTGGCGGTGGATGGCGCGATGAGCGGCTACATCGCCATCGCCGATCCGCTGCGCGAGGATGCCGCCGAGGCGGTGGCGTTGCTGCAGGCGCGCGGCATCGCGGTGACCATGCTCAGCGGCGACAACCGCCACGCGGCGCAGGCGGTGGCCGCGCGGCTCGGCATCGAGCAGGTGCAGGCCGAGGTGCTGCCGCAGGACAAGGCCGCGCATGTGCGCCAGTTGCAGGCCGTGCCGGGCGCACGCGTGGGCATGGTCGGCGACGGCATCAACGATGCCCCGGCACTGGCCGCGGCCGACGTCAGTTTCGCCATCGGCAGCGGCTCGGACATCGCCATCGAGGCGGCCGACGTGGTGCTGATGCACGGCGACCTGGCCGGTGTCGCCGCCGCCATCGACCTGTCCGCGGCGACGGTGCGCAAGATCCGCCAGAACCTGTTCTTCGCCTTCGTCTTCAATGGCCTGGGCATCCCGCTGGCCGCGTTCGGCCTGCTCAACCCGGTGATCGCCGGCGCGGCGATGGCGCTGAGTTCGGTCTCGGTGCTGGGCAACGCGCTGCTGCTGAATCGCTGGCGTGCGCAGTGAGCGCGGGTGCGATTTCTTCACTTTGGAGCATGACATGCACCATCTCGATCTCGTCGTCCACGGCATGAGCTGCGGTGGCTGCAGCGCGCGGCTGCAGCGGGTGCTCGACGCCTGTCCGGGCGTGGCCGCCAGCACGGTGGTGCTGGAAGGCGGGCGCGTCGGCATCGACTACGACCCCGCGCGCATCGACGTGGCCGCGCTGGAGCAGGCGGTCGCAGACGCCGGCTTCAGCGTGGCCGCTGGCTGAGCGCCGCTCCGACGCCGCTCCGACGCCGCGCCACGCCGGGTGAACGCCGGCGTGGCGGCCGCTGCCGCGCATGGCCCGGGCGCGTGGCCGGGCGTGTATCGTGGGTGCGATTTCTCCGCTCTCGCACCGCCATGACCCATCGCGCTTGGGTGGCCGCCGCCATCCAGAAGATCGAAGCCGACTTCAACCGCTCGGCCGACACCCACCTGATCCCGCTGGACCTGCCCGGTTTCCCCGGCATCGACCTGTACTTCAAGGACGAGTCCAGCCATCCCACCGGCAGCCTCAAGCACCGCCTGGCGCGCTCGCTGTTCCTGTACGCGCTGGCCAACGGCTGGCTGCGCGAGGGGCGGCCGGTGATCGAGGCCTCCAGCGGTTCCACCGCGGTCTCCGAGGCGTATTTCGCGCGCCTGCTGGGGCTGCCGTTCATCGCGGTGATGCCGGCCACCACCTCGCCGGAGAAGATCGCCGCGATCGAGTTCCAGGGCGGGCGCTGCCACCTGGTCGGGCGCGCCTGCGACCTGCATGCCGATTCGGTGCAACTGGCGCGCGAGACCGGCGGCCATTTCATGGACCAGTTCCTGTACGCCGAGCGCGCCACCGACTGGCGCGCCAACAACAACATCGCCGAGTCGATCTTCCGGCAGATGCAGGAGGAGCCGCATCCGATCCCGGCCTGGATCGTGTGCAGCCCCGGCACCGGCGGCACCGCGGCCACGCTCGGCCGCTACGTGCGCTACCGGCGCCATCCCACCCGCATCCTGTGCGCGGATCCGGAAGTGTCGCTGTTCTTCGACGGCTACCGCGAGGCGCTGGCCGGACGCGACTATGCCGGCCTGGAAAGCACCGGCGGCTCGCGCATCGAAGGCATCGGCCGGCCGCGGGTGGAGCCGAGCTTCATCCCCAGCTGCGTGGATGCGATGGTCAAGGTGCCCGACGCGCTGAGCCTGGCGGCGATGCGCTACGTCAGCGCGCGCCTGGGCCGGCGCGTGGGTGGCTCCACCGGCACCAACTTCGTCGGCGTGCTGCAGGCGGCCACGCGCATGAGCGAACAGGGCCGCAGCGGCGCCATCGTCACCATCCTGTGCGACAGCGGCGAGCGCTACGGGCACAGCTACTACCGGCCGCAGTGGTACGCCGAGCACGGCATCGACGTGGAGCAGGCCGATGCGCAGCTGGCCGCGGCGGTGGCCGGCGCCGGCCTGCCGCCGCTGCCTTGTGCTGCGCTGGACTGACCGCCATTTGCTTTTCGCGGCCGGCCGCGCCGGTCCTTCCCCCGCTACCGAGACTTCCGCGATGACCAATCCCCTGCTCGATTTTTCCGGCCTGCCGCGCTTCGATGCGATCCAGCCCGAGCACATCGGCCCGGCGATCGACACGCTGCTGGCGCAGGCCGAGGCCGCCGTGGCCGCCGCCGAGACGGTGGCGCCGGTGCGCTGGGACAGCTTCGTGGCGCCGCTGGATGATGCCACCGAGCGCCTGTGGCGCGCCTGGGGCCAGGTGAGTCACCTGCAGGCGGTGGTCAACACGCCGGCGCTGCGCGAGGCCTACAACGCCAACCTGCCCAAGGTGACGCGCTTCTCCAGCGCGCTGGGACAGAACCTGGCGCTGTTCGCGCAGTACCGCACGCTGGCGCAATCGCCGGACGCGGCCACGCTCGGCTCGGCGCAGCGCAAGGTGCTGGACAACGCGCTGCGCGATTTCCGTCTGGGCGGCGCCGAACTGGGCGAGGCCGACAAGCAGCGCTTCGCCGCGATCCAGGAAGAACTGTCGGCGCTGTCGGCCAAGTTCTCGCAGAACGTGCTCGACGCCACCGACGCGTGGTCGCTGCTGATCGACGACCCGGCGCGCCTGGCCGGCCTGCCCGAGGACAGCATCGCCGCCGCGCGCGCAGCGGCCGAGCGCGACGGCCAGACAGGCTGGAAGCTGACCCTGCAGATGCCCTGCTACCTGCCGGTGCAGATGTATGCCGAGGACCGTACGTTGCGCGAGACGCTGTACCGCGCCAACGCGATCCGCGCCTCGGAGTTCGGCGATGCGGCGCTGGACAACAGCGCGGCGATCGGCCGCATCCTCGCCCTGCGCGGCGAACTGGCGGCGCTGCTCGGCTTCGCCAGCTACGCCGAGTATTCGCTGGCGACGAAGATGGCGCAGGATCCGGCGCAGGTGCTGGACTTCCTGCACGATCTGGCCGCACGCGCCAAGCCCTACGCGCAGCGCGACCGCGCCGAACTGGAGGCATTCGCGCGCGAGCACCTGGGCCTGGACACGCTGGAAGCCTGGGATCTGGCCTATGCCGGCGAAAAGCTCAAGCAGGCGCGCTACAGCTTCTCCGAGCAGGAAGTGAAGCGCTACTTCACCGAGCCCAAGGTGCTGGACGGCCTGTTCGGCCTGATCCACGACCTGTACGGCCTGCGCGTGGAGGCCGACAGCGCGCCGGTGTGGCATCCGGACGTGCGCTTCTTCCGCCTCAGCGATGCGCAGGGGCGCCTGGTCGGGCAGTTCTACCTGGACCTGTACGCGCGCGAAGGCAAGCGCGGCGGCGCCTGGATGGACGATTGCCGCAACCGCCGCGAGCGCGCCGACGGCGTGCAGACCCCGCTGGTGTACCTGGTGTGCAATTTCGGCCGCGGCAGCGACGGCAAGCCGGCCACCTTCACCCACAACGAGGTCACCACCCTGTTCCACGAGATGGGCCATGGATTGCACCAATTATTGACCCAGGTCGGCGAACTGGGCGTGGCCGGCATCAACGGCGTGGAGTGGGACGCGGTGGAACTGCCCAGCCAGTTCATGGAGAACTTCTGCTGGGAGTGGCCGCGCCTGCAGGCGATGACCGCGCACGTGGACAGCGGCGAACCGCTGCCGCGCGCACTGTTCGACAAGATGCTGGCGGCGAAGAACTACCAGAGTGGCATGTTCACCGTGCGCCAGCTCGAGTTCGCGCTGTTCGACATGCAACTGCACCACAGCTTCGATGCGCAGTCCGACAGCGTGCTGCAGTTGCTCGAGCGCGTGCGCGACGCCGTGGCGGTGAACCGGCCGCCGGCGTGGAACCGCTTCCCGCACCAGTTCAGCCACATCTTCGCTGGCGGCTATGCGGCCGGCTATTACAGCTACAAGTGGGCCGAGGTGCTCAGCGCCGACGCGTATGCCGCATTCGAGGAAGCGCCTGACCAGTTGGCGGACACCGGCGCGCGCTTCCTGCGCGAAATCCTCTCGCGCGGCGGCAGCCGCCCGGCGCTGGAGAATTTCACCGCCTTCCGCGGTCGCACGCCGGAACTGGAGGCGCTGCTGCGGCACAGCGGTATGGCCGGATAAGCCGGGATTGGGGATTGGGGATGACCAGCCTGCGGCCGTTGAGAACCGGGATTCGAGATTTTCCTGCGCAGGCGTAGTGGTTGCGATTGCATTGTGGGAGGGGCTTCAGCCCCGACGGGCTTTCCCGGGAAAGCCCGTCGGG
>NZ_NQYT01000082.1:0-8589 GCF_009192935.1 Xanthomonas sp. LMG 12461 | reverse complement strand
GCCGCGACTGCCGAGTCCAATCCTTGGTGAGTGCCAGCTGGTCACTCGGGCAACTGTTCGGGCTTGTCAGGCAGGAGAACCGGAGTGCGGCGGCGCTGACTCCTACTCGTGCTTGCTAGCACTGCGGCTAAACGGCCTGCCGCACTCCGCTCTCACCTACAACGATAGACCCTTATTTGACACAAGCGGCTTCAGCCGCGACCGGGCGTTCCCGACGCATCCCGGTCGCGGCTGAAGCCGCTCCTACGACAGCGCAAAATCGATGCCGCGTTACTTGGCCGGCGGCGCGTTGACCGTCTGTTCCAGGTCCTTCTGCAGGTCGGCGAACAGCGGGGTCATCTTCTGCTGGATCGCGCCCATCAGGTTCTGCATCAACTGCGGGGTCTTGTCGAGCAGGCTCTGGCCGGCCGGGCTCTCGTAGAACTCGGCCATCGCCAGCACGTCCTGCTTGGAGAAGGTCTGCTTGTACAGGTTGACGTAGAGCGGACGCATTTCCTGCCAGGACAGCGCCTTGCGCACGGTGGCCTGGGTACGCTCCTGGATCTGCTGCAGCTTCTGCTGCTGCGCGGCGTCGAGCGGGTGCTGCGCGGTGAGCTGGGCGAACTGCTGGCGCTGCATCGCCTCGATCTGCGGCAGCATGGTGTCGAGCATGTTCTGCGCGCGCGAGGCCGACAGCAGGCGGTTGACGTCGGCATCGGTGGGCGGTTCGGCCAGCGCCGGGAGGGCGGCCAGGGCCAGCAGCAGGGCCAGCAGCAGGCGCTGCGGCCACTGGAAGAAGCGCGGAATCGGGGGCATGGAGCATCCTGCAGAACGATGACCGGCGGCCAGAATACGGCAATCGCCGCGCCGCCGCCGCCGCGCGTGGGGACGGGCGACCGGCCGGCGTCCGCTCCCTGGCTCGTTCAGGCGGCGCCGACGCGGAAACCGGGCGGTCCGGCGAATACCCTACAATCCGCGCCATGGGTAACGGGGCCATCCACATCTCGAGCAGCCTGACGATTCCGGAGGACGAAATCGTCGAGCGCTTCGTGCGCGCCAGCGGCGCCGGCGGGCAGAACGTCAACAAGGTCGCCACCGCGGTCGAGTTGCGTTTCGACCTGGCCGGCTCGCCGTCGCTGCCGGAGCCGCTGCGTGCGCGCCTGCTGGCGCGGCGCGACCGCCGCATCACCGCCGACGGGGTGCTGGTGATCGATGCGCAGCGCTTCCGTACCCAGGACCGCAACCGCGACGATGCGCGCCAGCGCCTGGCCGAGTTCATCGCCGCCGGGCTGTCGGTGCCGAAGCGGCGCATCGCCACCAAACCCTCGCACGGCGCCAAGCTGCGACGCCTGGACGCCAAGCGCGAGCGCAGCCAGATCAAACGCGGCCGCTCGCCCGGCCGCTGGGAGTGACTTTTGACCGAACGCGATTACCGCCTGCCCGCAGCGCCCCCGAACATGCCGATGGTCAGGCCCAGCCGCTTCATGCGCTGGCTCGGCCGCACCGCCTTGCGGCTGACCGGCTGGCGGGTGGTGGGCGAGTTCCCCGACGTGCCCAAGCTGGTGATGATCGTGGCCCCGCATTCGTCCAACTGGGACGGGTTCCTGGGCTTCGCAGTCAAGTTCGCGGTCGGCTTCGAGGTGCGCGTGCTGGGCAAGACCCAGTTGTTCTGGTGGCCGCTGGGACCGCTGCTGCGCAGGCTCGGCGGCATCCCGCTGGACCGCAACTCGCCACGCGGCGTGGTCGAACAAGCGGTGGCGCTGATCCGCGGCGCCGAACGCATGTGGTACGTGATCACCCCCGAGGGCACGCGCAAGCGTGTGGAGAAGTGGAAGACCGGGTTCTGGAAGATCGCCCACGGCGCGCAGGTGCCGATTTTCCCGGTGTACTTCGACTACCCCAGCCGCACCGTCGGCCTTGGCGAGGTGGTGTGGACCGGCGAGGACATGCAGGCGGACATCGCCGCGATCCGCGAATGGTACCGGCCGTGGCGCGGCAAGCACCGCGATACCTTGTGACGGGCAGCGGCGGCTGACGGCGGCGCCATCCGCCGTTTTGCCCCACGGCGCCAACCGATGCCGTAGGAGCAGCGCATGGGTCGGATGTTGTTGTGGGAGGGACTTCAGTCCCAACGCAGCAATGTACCAGGTGGCCTTGGTCTTCACTCGTCGCGGCTGAAGCCGCTGCCACAAGTGCGGTGCCAGGATCGCTTGAGGGCTGCACTGTGGGAGGGACTTCAGTCCCGACGACGGACGGTGTCAGCCGACCTTCCGCTCGTCGCGGCTGACGCCGCTCCCGCATGCAGGCCTTGACCCCGGCGCTACAGCGCGCTGCCGCCGAACTTCTGCGTGTACTGCAGGTACACGCTGCGGCCCACGGTGTCGAACCAGGACACGTCGTAGTACGGGTACGACGTATAGGTGCGGTCGTGCGGCGGCATCTTGTCGAACAGGTTGGTCACCGTCAGCGACAACTGCGCGTGGTCGGTGAAGCGGTACTGCAGCGAGGCGTTGTAGCGGTAGGTGGCGCCGATCCACGGGCTGTCGCCGCTCTCCGGGTCGTAGACCTGGTCGTAGGAATCGGAGGTCGGCAGGCGGCCCAGGCGTTCGCCGTGCAGCGTCGCGGTCCAGGCGTTGCGCTCCCAGGACACGCTGGCGCTGGCCTTGGTGCGCGGGATGTCGTAGCCACTGTTGACCGCGAACTCGTCCACCATCGCTTCGCCGGCGTACACCTGGATGTCGTGGCGGCGCACCCAGGTGTAGTTGCCGCTCAGGCGGAAGGTGCCGATGCCGGTGTCGAGGCGGTACTGCGCGCTGAGGTCGATGCCGTTGGTGCGTTCGCGGGCGATGTTGATCGGGTTGACGTAGACCCCGTACAGGCGGCCGTCGGCGGTGCGGGTGACCCGTGCCAGCGCCTGCTGGCAGGTGGTGGAGGTGGCCTGCAGCACGCCGAGGCGGCAGTCGGCCTCGTCGCGCAGCACCTGGTCCACGCGCAGGTCCTGCACCTGGTCGCGCATGTCGATGTTGAAGTAGTCCACCGACAGGTCCAGGTCGGCCATCGGCGACCACACCAGGCCGGCGGTCCACGAGGTGCTGTTCTCCGGGTTCAGCGCGCGGTTGCCGCTGCGGCCGCGGATCACCGCCTCCTCGTTGTAGCTGCAGTCCTGGATCGCCACGCCCGGTTCCTCGCTGGCGCAGCGGTAGTAGTCCACGCCGGTGGTCTCGTCGTTGCCGGGGCCGGCATACACGTAATGCAGGTCGGGGGCGCGGAACGCGGTGCCGTAGGAGGCGCGCACCAGCAGCGTGTCCACCGGCCGCCACTCCAGCCCGCCGCTGTAGGTGAACTTGCCCAGCGAGCGCCCGGCGAAGCGGTACTGGTCGTAGCGCCCGGCCAGGCTCAGCGACACCGTCGACAGCACCGGCAGGCGCAGCTCGCTGGCCAACGCCCAGCGGTTGCGGCTGCCGTGGCCGTCGGAGTCCTTCCAACTGTAGTAGTAGTACTGCGTGGCCAGCGGATCCGGGCGCAGGTTGTAGGCCTGGTTGCCGAATTCGGCGGTCGCCGCCATGCCGGCATCGCCGCCGGGCAGCGAGAACAGCGCGGTGTTGGTGGCGGTGAAGGCGAGGGTGTCGGTGCGCGAGCGCGGCTGGTACACCGTGCGCTGGGCGATGCTGTCGTACTCGGCACGGCTCAGCGGCGTGTACAGCCGCTGCGGGTCGGCGTTGAAGATCGGCAGCCCCGAGTCTTCGTCCACGCCCAGCTGCGGGCCGAGGAACAGCGCATTGGCGCGCGCGGCGACGATCTGCGGCCAACTGATCGTGGCCTGGTACTGCGAGTGGCTGAGGCTGGTCTCGTAGTCCCAGTCCGCGCCGAGGTGGCCCTTGAAACCGGTGGTGACGCTGAAGGTCTTCTGCCGGGTGCGGATGGTGCCGGCGTTGAGGCCGCCCATTTCTTCCGGGCTGAACTGGCGCCCCCAGGCTTCCACCTGGTCGGTGGCCTGGTTGTAGAAATAGCCCTGCTCGTTGCCGTCCGGGGCCATGTAGCCCCACTGGGTCACGTCGCGGAACAATGACAGCTCGTGGTAGCCCATCTGCACGTCGGCGAACCATTCGCTGCCGTTGTCGAAGGCGTAGCGCAGCGAGGCGTAGCCGTTGAGCCCGCGGCGCTTGTTGGTGATGGTGCCGTAGCCGATCGAGGCGCTGCTGCCGCAGAACGCGCCGTAGCCCGGGCGGGTGGCGTAGCCGGTGCTGCCGCCGTTGAGGCCGGACACCGCCGCGCAGGTGTCCGCGCCCGGGTCCAGGTAGTCGTCGTTGCCGTCGGTGCGCAGGAAGGTGCGGCGCGGCACCTGCGAGCGTGCGGTGGGGCCGTCCAGGGTGCTGTCCTGGCGGCTGCGCTGGTAGGCCCACAGCGGCGTCTGCGAGACCAGTTCGGCGCCGAACACCGCGTCGAAATTGCCGCGCGACCAACCGCTGCTGAGGCTGAGGTTGAAGCTCTCGCCGCCGCCGCGGGTGGTGTCGCCGAAACGGTAGTCCAGCGTGGTGCCGTCGGCGTGCTTCTTGAGGATGAAGTTGACCACGCCGGAGATCGCGTCCGAGCCGTAGATCGCCGAGGCGCTGCCGGTCAGGATCTCGATGCGGTCGATCATGCCCAGCGGGATGTTGGAGATGTCGGTGAAGTTGCTGCGGCCCTTGAACGGCATCGGGAAGTCGGCGATGCGGCGGCCGTTGACCAGCACCAGGGTGTGGTTGGGACCGAGCCCGCGCAGGTCCACCTGCTGCGCGCCGGGCGAGAAGTCCGCGCCGCTGGCCGACTGCGGGCTCTGCGTCTCGCCGCCGTTCTGGGTCATCGCGCGCAGCACGTCCGGCACCGAGGTGAAGCCGTTGGCCTTGATCTGCTCGGCGCTGATCACGCTGATCGGCGCGGGGCCTTCCACCTGCGTGCGCGGGATGCGCGAGCCGGTCACGCGCAGGGTGTCCAGTTGCGCCACCGGCGCCTCGGCCGCCGCGGCCGGCGCCGGCGCGGCGGCACGGACCGGCTGCGCGCGGGCCGGGGCCGGCTCCTGGCGCCGCACCAGCCACGCGCCGGAGGGGTCGCGCTGGGCGACGAAGCCGCTGCCGCGCAGCACCTGCTGCAGCGCCTGCGCGGTGTCCAGTTGGCCGTGCGCGCCGCCGCTGCGGGCCTGGCCCAGTTGGTCGGCGCGGTAGATCAGTTGCGCGCCGGATTGCCGCGCCAGGGTGTCCAGCGCCGCGCGCAGCGGGCCGGCGGGGACGTCCACCGTGCCGGTGGCGGCAACGGCAGCGGGTTGCGCCTGCGCCGCACAGGCGCTCGCACAGGCCATGCTCAGCAGCAGGGCACGCATCGGATACCGCATCGAGTTTTCTCCCCAAACGGGCGCGGAGCGCGCCTCAGTAGCTCCAGACGAACGAGACCGACAAATCCCCCCGCCGCCGCGCCCGCCCGGCGCGGCGCGGGACGGCTTACCGGCTGTGCAACAACACCGTGTCGCCGTGGCGCTCGGCGCGGATCGGGAACCCCTGTTCGAGCAGGCGCACGAAGGCATCGACGTTGGACCAGCGCACGTTGCCGCCGACCCGCAGCGCCGCGGCACCGGCATCGGCGACCTGCAGCTTGACCGTGTTGTAGCGGTTGAACTCGGCCACCGCCGCCTGCAGCGGGGTGTCGTCGAAACTCAGGTAGCCGCTGCGCCAGTCCAGCGCGCGCTCGGCCTCGGCCAGCGCGACCCGGCGTACCAGCACCCCGTGCGGCCCGGCCTGGGCGATGCTGCCGGCATGCAGCAGCAGCGGCGGCGCCTGCGGCGCGCCCGCCGATTCCAGCCGCACCGTGCCTTCGGTGACCACCACGCGCAGCGCATCGGCCTCGCGGCGCACCGCGAAGCGCGTGCCCACCGCCACCACCCGGCGCGCGCCGCTGTCGACCACGAAGGGCCGGCCCGGGTCCTTGCTCACCGCGAAGAACGCCTCGCCGCGCTGCAGGTCGATGCGCCGCTGCGCGCGCGACAGCGCCACCGCGATGCGGCTGTCGCTGCTCAGCGTGGCCTGCGAGCCGTCGGCCAGGGCCACCGGGCGCAGCTGGCCGGTGACGCTGGCATAGGCGGTCGGCACCGGTTCGACGGCATGCCGCCAGACCAGGGACAGCACCGCGGCACCGAGCAGCGCGGCCGCCAGCGCCGCCGGCCAGCGCCGTCGCCGCGGCGCACGCGGCCGCGGGGCGAAGCGCAGGCCGCGCAGGTCCGGCGCGGCGCTGGCGGCGGTGGCGGCCGGCGCCAGCGTGCTGCGGCCGCCCAGGCCCTGCCAGCGGCCGCGTTCGGGCACCTGCCCATCGCGCTGGCCGGCGCCGAGTGCCTGCAAGCGCCCACTCTCCTGCCAGGCGGCCTGCAGGCGCAGGAACGCCACCCGGTGCGCGGTGGCTGCGGCCAGCCAGGCATCCAGGCGCGCCTGCCGTGCGTCGGACCAGTCGTCGCGGTCGCGCCGCGCCAGCCAGGCCGCCGCACGCGCCTCAATCCACCTGCTGTCCATCGCGTGCCCGCGCCTGCATCGGCTTCGCCGGCGCCGCCGCGCCCTCGTCGCCATGGAAATGATCGGCCAGCAGGCGCATGCCCCGGGCCACGTGCTTCTCCACGCTCTTCTCGCTGATTCCCAGGCGCACGGCCACCTCCTTCTGCGGCAGTTCCTCGACCCGCCGCAGCCAGACCACGCTGCGGCAGCGGTCCGGCAACCGGTCGAAGGCCGCCGCCAGCCGGCCCAGCACCTGCCGTCCGCCGCACCAGCGTTCCGGCGACAGCTCGTCTATCAGGACGTGCATCGACTCCAGATCCCCCACTGCCTCGATCGACACCACCCGGTTGCGGCGCAACCGGTCGGTCATCAGGTGCCGCGCGGTGGCGAACAGGAACGACTTGGGCAGGCTCGGCCGGGCCTTGCCGGCGGCCTCGTAGACGCGCACGTAGATCTCCTGGCGCAGGTCGTGCCACTCCTCGCGATGCGGCCAGCAGCGCCGCAGGTAGCCGCTGAGCGCCTGCTCGTGGACGAGGATTTCTTGGACGAACCAATCGTCGAGGGAAGCGGACATGGATCCCACATTAGCCGATCGCCGGTGCGTGCGGGCAAGTGCCGCGCGCGCCGACATGGGAGGGTGAAGGCGGCGGGGGGAAACCGTGCCGCCGTTCGTCCCCTCTCAGCAACGAGCCGCACGCTCGCCTGCCCGCCCCGTTCCCGAGGAGATCCGCATGACCCGTTCCGTCGGCATGTTCCGGCCCTGGATGTCGCTGCTGCTGGGCCTGTGCCTGGCCACGCCCGCCGTCGCGCGCGATTACCGCCAGTACCTGGTCGGCGATCCGGCCGCGCCCACACCCGGCCCGGTGTCGCCCGGCCTGCTGCTGATGGGGGGCGGCGACCGCAACTACGACGCGCTGCGCTGGTTCATGGCCAAGGCCGGGCACGGCCACGTGGTGGTGCTGCGCGCCTCGCAGGCCAACGAGGTGGGCGAGGAGTTCTACCGCAAGGTCGGCGGCGTGGCCTCGGTCGAGACGTTCGTGTTCAGCGGCCGCGGCGCCTCCAGCGATCCGGCGCTGCTGCGCGCGCTGGCCCGCGCCGACGGCATCTTCATCGCCGGCGGCGACCAGTCGCGCTACGTGCGCTACTGGAAGAACACCCCGGTGGCCGACGCGCTGGACGCGCACGTGCGCGCCGGCAAGCCGCTGGGCGGCACCAGCGCCGGCCTGGCGATGCTGGGCGAGTACCTGTACGGCTCGATGGACGGCGGCAGCATCACCAGCCCGGCGGCGCTGGCCGATCCGCTGGGGCCGGCGGTCACCATCGAGACCGACTTCCTGCATCTGGACCTGCTCAAGCGGGTCATCACCGATACCCACTTCCGCGAGCGCGACCGCCTCGGCCGCCTGTTTGCGTTCCGCGCCAAGGCCGCCACCCTGGCGCCCAAGGGGGAGCCGCTGATCGGCCTGGGCGTGGACGAGAGCGCCGCGCTGGCGGTGGAGGGCGACGGTACCGCGCGCGTCTATGCCACCGATCCGCAGGCCGTGGCCACCGTGGTCGCCGGGCCGCTGCAACCGCCCACCCCGGCCGGGCAGCCGCTGCAGGCCGCCCGCATCGAGACCGTCGGGGTCGGCCCCGGTTCCACCCTGCACCTGCCCGACGGCCGCGTCGAGGCACCGGTCTTCCACCGCTACTACGCGGTGCAGGACGGGCGCATGCGCGAAATTCCCGCCACCACCCTTGTGATCCATGGCGGCGCCGGCGTCGAGCGTGCCAGCAGCAGCCCGGCCGACCTGGCCGAGGCGCGCGCGGCGATGGAGAAGGCGCTGCGTACCGGGCAGGCGCTGCTGGCGCAGGGCAAGCCGGCGGTGGATGCGGTCGCCGCGGCGATCACCGTGCTGGAGGACTCGCCGCAGTTCAACGCCGGCAAGGGCGCGGTGTTCACCCACGACGGCCGCAACGAACTGGACGCGGCGATCATGGACGGGCGCACCGGCAAGGCCGGCGCGGTGGCCGGCGTGCACCGGGTCAAGAACCCGATCGAACTGGCGCGTGCGGTGATGGACCAGTCCGAGCACGTGATGCTGGTCGGCGATGGCGC
>NZ_NQYT01000081.1:0-27487 GCF_009192935.1 Xanthomonas sp. LMG 12461 | reverse complement strand
CCTCGATGGACGAACTCGGCGCCGCGGATCTCCAGATCGTGGGTGGCCAGAGTGAAGCCGGCGCCGAGTTCGTCCATCGAGGCGATGGCATCCAGGCGCTTCTGCGCGTCGGGGGTGATGCTGCGCCGGTCCGGCACCAGCAGGTAGGCGTAGGCGCGGTGGTGCGAACGGCCCACGCGGCCGCGCAACTGGTGCAGCTGCGCCAGGCCGAAGCGGTCGGCGCGGTTGATGACGATGGTGTTGGCGTTGGGGATGTCGATGCCCGATTCGATGATCGTGGTCGACAGCAGCACGTTGAAGCGCTGCTTCTGGAAATCCAGCATCACCTTTTCCAGCTCGCGCTCGGGCATCTGCCCGTGGGCGATGCCGATGCGCGCCTCTGGCACCAGTTCGCTCAGCTCGCGCTGCATGCGGCCGATGCTCTCCACGTCGTTGTGCAGGAAGTACAGCTGGCCGCCGCGCGCCAGTTCGCGCTGGAAGGCCTCGCGCAGCAGCGCGTTGTCCCACTGGGTGACGAAGGTCTGCACCGCCAGCCGGTTCGGCGGCGGTGTGGCGATGATCGACAGGTCGCGCAGGCCGGCCATGGCCATGTTCAAGGTGCGCGGGATCGGCGTGGCGGTGAGGGTCAGCAGGTGCACGTTGGCGCGCAGCGCCTTCAACGCTTCCTTCTGGCGCACGCCGAAGCGCTGCTCCTCGTCGACGATGACCATGCCCAGGTCCTTGAACTTCACGTCCGGCTGCAGCAGGCGATGGGTGCCGACGATCACGTCGATGCTGCCGGCGGCGACCTTCTCCAGCTCGGCCTTGATCTCCTTGCTGCTCTTGAAGCGCGACAGCACCTCGACCTTGAGCGGGTAGTCGGCGAAGCGGTCGCGGAAGTTGCGGTAGTGCTGTTCGGCCAGCAGCGTGGTCGGCACCAGTACCGCCACCTGCTTGCCGGCGCTGGCGGCGGCGAAGGCCGCGCGCACCGCGACCTCGGTCTTGCCGAAGCCGACGTCGCCGCAGACCACGCGGTCCATCGGCTGGCTGCTGGCCAGATCGCGCAGGGTGGCGTCGATCGCGGCCAACTGGTCGGGGGTTTCCTCGAACGGGAAGCCGGCGGCGAACGGCTCGTACATCGCCCGGTCCACCTGCAGCGCCAGCCCGGCGCGGGCCTGGCGGCGCGCCTGGATCTCCAGTAGCTCCGCGGCCACGTCGCGCACCTTCTCGGCGGCCTTGCGCTTGGCCTTGGTCCATTGTTCGCCGCCCAGCGAATGCAGCGGCGCGGTCTCGGCCGAGGCGCCGGAGTAGCGGCTGATCAGGTGCAACTGCGCGACCGGCACGTACAACCGGTCGCCCTTGGCGTATTCGATTTCCAGGAACTCGCCGGGCATGCCGCCGGCATCGAGCACGATCAGCCCGCGGTAGCGGCCGACGCCGTGGTCCTCGTGCACGATCGGCGCGCCCTCGGACAGCTCGCCCAGGTCGCGGATGATCGCTTCCGGCTCGCGCCCCACACGCCGGCTGCGCCGCGGCTGGCTGGCACGCTCGGGGAACAACTGGCGCTCGGTCAGCACCGCGATGCGCGGCTCCTCCAGCGCGAAGCCGTCGTCGAGCGGCGCAACCGCGATAGCGAAACGTGCAGCAGAAAGCCCCTCTCCCTCCGGGAGAGGGGTTGGGGTGAGGGTCCGACCGCTAGTGGAGTTCGTCTGCGCAACCGTGGAACTTGCCGAAGCACCCGCCTTCTTCGTTCCCGGCCGCGCAGACGCCGCACCCTCATCCGGCGCTTCGCGCCACCTTCTCCCGGTGGGAGAAGGAACAAATGCCGCGAAATTCGGCAGCACCTCCGGCTTCAACTCCGCGGCCGCCAACACTTCCAGCAGCGCCTCGCGGCGGCCGGGCGAATCGGCGGCGATCAGCACCCGGCCCGGGTAGTGATCGAGGAAGCTCTTCAGCGCCGCGCCCGGCGCGGCGTCCTTGGCCGCCACCGGTAGCGGCGGCAGCGGCTGGTCGCCCAGCGCCTGCGCCTCGTCGATGCGCGGGTGGTCGGCGGCCCATACGTCGATGCGCGGCAGCCCGTTGAGGCGCTCGCGCAGCGCGTCCGGCGCCTGGTACAGCTCCTCCGGCGCCAGCAGCGGGCGCTCCACGTCGTGGCGGCGCTGCTCGTAGCGGGCCTGGGTCTGCGCCCAGAACGCATCGGCCGCGGCGCCCACGCCCGGGGCGATCAGCGGCAGCACGTGCTCGCCCAGGTAATCG
Organism: Xanthomonas sp. LMG 12461; assembly: GCF_009192935.1. Taxonomy (NCBI): domain Bacteria; kingdom Pseudomonadati; phylum Pseudomonadota; class Gammaproteobacteria; order Lysobacterales; family Lysobacteraceae; genus Xanthomonas; species Xanthomonas sp. LMG 12461. Next base: position 25,252 of record NZ_NQYT01000081.1, on the reverse strand, counting down.
AACAGGGTGGCGGTGGCCTCGCGTGCGCCGCTGCTGCGGGTGTCCTGGAAGAACAGCGGCAGGTAGTACTCGATGCCCGACGGCGCCAGCCCGGCCTTCAGGTCCTGGTATAGCGCACTGCGCCGGGTGTCGACGTCGAAGCGTTCTCGCAGCGCGGTCAATACCCGCTCCACGCTGACGTCGTCCATCGGCACTTCGCGCCCGGGCAGCATGCGCACCGCCTGCACATGGTCCAGCGAGCGCTGCGATTCCGGGTCGAAGGCGCGGATCGAATCGATGTCCTCGTCCAGCAGTTCGATCCGCAACGGCGCGTCGGTGCCCATCGGGTACACGTCGAGCAGGCCGCCGCGCACGGCGAAGTCGCCCGGGTCCATCACCTGCGGCACGTTGCGGTAGCCGGCGCTTTCCAGTCGGCGCTTCTCCGCATCCAGGTCCAGGCGCTGGCCCACGCGCAGGTCGAAACTGCCGCCGACGATGTAGCGCAGCGGCGCCACCCGCTGCATCAGCGTCTGCACCGGCACCACCACGATGCCCTGGGTCAGCGTCGGCAGCCGGTGCAGCGCGGCCAGGCGCTGGCTGACGATGTCCGGGTGCGGACTGAACTGGTCGTAGGGCAGGGTTTCCCAATCCGGGAACGGCACCACCGGCAGGCTCGGATCGTCGCCGAGCAGGCTGTGCAGGTCGGCTTCGAGCTGATGCGCGCTCTGATTGTCGCGTGCGACCACCAGCAACGGCCCGCGGTGCGCGGACGCGGCGCAGGCGATGTGCCAGGCCAGAGCAGTGGAGGACGCGGGGGCGCGCCAGTGCGCGCGGAGCTGGCCGGACTTGGGCAGCGGCGGAACGGGGAAGGGAAGGGGCGGCATGGACCAACTAGTTTAGCAAGGTCGGGACCCGGGGCCCGGGACCGGGGACACGTAAGAGCAGGAGCTGAAGCTGCCTGCGGAACTCTGGATTTTCCGGGTCCCGAGTCCCGAGTTTTCAGCTGCCCAGTTCCAGCACCACCCGCACCAGGTCCGGATTGTCCGGATGCGGCATGCGCTGGAAGCCCAGCGACTCGGCAAGCTGCAGCATCGGCACGTTGCGTTCGAGCACATCGCCGTAGAGCCGGTCCAGATACTTGCGGCGCGCCCACTTGACCAGCTTGCGCATCAGCTGCCGGCCCAGCCCTTGCCCCGAGACGAAGCTGCTGACCAGGATCGCGTACTGCGCCTCGCGGGTGCCCGGGTTGATCGCGGCGCGCGCCACCGCACCGACCACGGCTTCGCCCGGCGGCAGCGGCTCGGCGGCGACCAGGATCAGTTCCGACTTCGGATTGGGATGGGTGAGGCGTTGCGCCATGTCCTCGGTCAGTTCCTGCGTCGAATGCAGGAAGCGCTCGCGGATCTCGGTCGGCCCGAGCAGGCCGAAGGCACCTTGCAGCGGCGCACTGTCCTCCGGCCGGATCGGACGGATCAGCAGTTCGCGCCCACTGGGCAGGGTGAAGGTTTCATGCCACGGAGGCATGCGGTTGCGGGTAGCCATGGCCGTATGATCCTCGACGAAGCCTGGATTCTCGCATTACCAAAACCTTACGCCCGTGAACGCAGCGTCCTGCCGATGTGCCGTTCGGGCGGTCTTGCTAGAGTGGCGCTTCGTTCAAGGGAATGCGCGACGATGAAGACATCGCATGCCGTGGCCGTCTCCGCGGCGATCGGGCTGGGCCTGGCCACGCTGCTGGTGGGGCTGCTGGTGGGCGGTGGCAGGTGGCTGCTGCGCGTGCAGCACCACGACACGCCGACCGTTACCACCGCCGCTCCAGTCGCCGATGCGGAGCAACTGGCGACACAGGCATTGGCTCCGTACCAGGCGCGCCTGCAGGCCACGCGCCGGCCGGTGCTGCAGGTACAACTGCAGCCGATGACGCAGGACGATCGCCTGGCCAGCAAGGTCGGCGGCCGTCCTTACTGGACCGCCGACAGGCCGTATCCGCACACGGCCGACGGCCAGCCGCTGGCGCTGCTGGCGCAGATCGATCTGGCGCGGATGCCGCCGCTGCCCGGCTACCCGCGCCAGGGCATGCTGCAGTTCTTCATCGGAGGCGACGACGACTTCTACGGGGCCAACTTCGGTGGCGCGCGCAGCGACCTGGCCGCGCTGAGCGAACAACGTAATTTCCGCGTGGTGTACTGGCCGCAGCCGAAGGCGTCGGCGCGGCAGGCCGAGGTGCCGTTGCCGGCGGCCGACACGTTGCCGTTCGATCCGGCGCGGCCGCGGGCGATGCGGTTCGACGCCGGCGAGGAAACCATCGGCAGCAGCGATGTGCGCTTCGAGCAGGTGCTGGGCAAACCACTGGAGGAGGTGGCCGCCGCCTACGCCAAGCGCCACGCGGTGTCGCAGGATGCGGTGGACGACGCGCTGTTCGATGCGCTGAGCCGTGGCGGCAACAAGCTCGGCGGCTACCCGGAGTTCACCCAGCAAGACCCGCGTACCCTGCAGGACAAGCAGGTCCTGCTGCTGCAGTTGGACAGCGACGAGGAGATGATGTGGGGCGACAGCGGCGTCGCCAATTTCTTCATCGATCCGGACGACCTGCGGCGCGGCGATTTCAGCCGCATCGCCTATAACTGGGATTGCTTCTGAGCGCGCGCGTGCGCCGCCCCGCGTACCTCATGCTTCGCGCTTGAGCCATTCCAGTCGCGTGCTGGCACCGGCTTCGCCCAGGTGCGCCTTCAGCGGCGGCAGCGCCTGCGCCAGCACCTGCTCGAACTGCCAGGGCGGATTGAGCAGCAACATGCCGCTGCCGTTGAGCCGCAGCGGCGAATCGTCCGGGCGCACCTGCAGTTCGGCGACCAGTGCCGAGGCCACCGGCAACGCCGCGGCCTTGCGGAAGAACGGCTGCAGGCTGCGCCGCTGCTTGATCGGATACCACACCGCGCACACCGCCTGCGGCCAGCGGCTCAGCGTTTCGCGCAGCGCGGCCACGATCAGCGGGTACTCGGCGTCCTGCGCTTCGTAGGGCGGATCGATCAGCACCAGCCCGCGGCCGATCCGGTTGGTCCCGGACTTCGGCGGCAGGAACGCCTTGATCGCCGCATAGCCGTCGCCGGCATGCACCTGCACGCGGCGGTCGTGGGCGAACAACGCCTTGAGTTCGGCGGCTTCCTCGGTCTGCAGCTCGCAGGCGGCCAGCCGGTCCTGCGCGCGCAGCGCCTGCGCCACCAGCAGCGGCGAACCAGGGTAGGCGACCAGGGCACCGACCGGATTGTCGGCCTGCACCGCGCGCAGGTAGCGCTCCACCACGTCGGGCAGGGTCGGCTGGCCCATCAACCGCAGCACGCCAGCGGCGGCCTCGCCGGTCTTGCGCGCCTCGTTGGCCGCGAACAGATAGCGGCCGCGCCCGGCGTGGGTATCGAGCACGAAGAACGGGCTGTCCTTGCGCTTGAACGCATCGAGCAGCGCCAGCAGCACGATGTGCTTGAGGACATCGGCATGGTTGCCGGCGTGGAAGGCGTGGCGGTAATTCATCCGCGCAGTGTACGGGGCGTCACGCCGGCCGGCCACGCCTGCCGAGGTGCCGGGCGGGGCGGGTCCGCGGCCGCGGTACACTAGCCGGGCGACCGCTGGCGGCCGCACGGCGCCTGCCGGGCATGAGGCCGGAAGGTGTGGACGATGGGCCTGTGCATCCGGGCGCAGGCGTCGTCGGAGCGTTCGGGTGCGCAGTGCCGATACCGCGTGGGCGGTCGGCGGGTGCCACGGTTCGCATGCTCATGTCTTCTCCCCTGTTGCTCGGTGTCCTGGCGTTGGCGCTGCCGTTCGCCGCCTGCGGCGCCTCCCGTGCCGAAGCCGCGCCCCCGGGCGCAGCGCAGGCTGCGGCGTTCGATGCGCTGATCGAGGATGTCGGTGCGCACGGCAAGGACATGGCCGCCGACGAGCAGGCCTACCGCGTCGCGCATGCGCGCCTGCAGGTGCTGCTGCCCGCCGGCGACCCGGTGCGGCGGGCGCGCCTGGACGCCTTCGACTGCCAGCATTTTCCGCAGGGCCCGGCCGCGGCGGTGGAGCAGGCGCGGCGCGGCGAGCGCGGCGCGATCGCCCGCGCCCATGTGCAGGTCCGCCTGGAGTACCTGCTGTGTGAGACCTATGCGCTCTACAACGACGGCCAGCGCCCGGCCTATCTGCGGCCCGCCACCACGATCCTGGCGCTGACCGGTGCGCACCGGTTCCCGCGCCTGCGCGCGGCGGCCCTGCGCATGCGCGCCTTCGCCGAGCGCGACGCCGGCCACTACGCGCAGTCGCTGCGTACCTTGCAGGAACTCCGCCGGCTCGACGAACAGCGCGATGGCGGCTGGGTCGCACTGCTGACCCTGATCGGCATCGCCGACGCCTACCTGGACATGGGCCTGCCGGATCTGTCGCACCAGGTCGTCGCCGAGGTCCTGCAGCGGGCCAGGCAGGGCGATGGCGGCTACATGCAGGCGCTGGCGGTGGAGCGCGAAGGCGCCATCGCCGAGCAACGCGGCGATCTGCCGGCGGCGCTGGCCGCCTACCTGCGCGCGGCCGAGCTGCATGGCCGGCATCCGCTGGAGGGGTCGCAGGCGTCGCTGTTGCTGCGCGCGGCCCGGGTCAACGCGTTGCTGGGCAACCTGCCGCAGGCGCGGGCACAGCGGCAGCAGGCCGAAGCGCAACTGGTCGCGATGGGTGCCACGCGGCTGATGCGCGCGCGCCGCGATTACGTCGATGCGCTGATCGCCGAGCGCAGCGGCGATGCGCGGGCCGCGCTGGCGCTGGCCGAACAAGCCGAGCAGGGCTATCGCGCCAACGGCGACCTGCGCAGCCTCAGCGACGTGCTGGACCTCAAGGCCACCGCCTTGCGCGCGCTGGCCGCCTGGCGCCAGGCACTGGATGCGCGCGAGGCGCAGATGCGCGTGCAGCAGGAACTGGATACGCGCATGCAGCGCGAGCAATCGCAGTTCCTGATCGCCGAATCGGAAAGCCGCGAGCGCGACCTGGCGGCGCTGCAACTGGCGCAGAAGGCGGAAACCCAGCGTAACCGGCTGCAGGCGATGGAGCGCGAGGCGACCCTGCGGCGCGCGTTGCTGGGCGCGGCGCTGCTGTTGCTGGCGGTGCTCGTCGGGGTGTTGTTCCTGACCCTCGGGCGCCTGCGCGGCGCCCGCCGCGAAGTGCGGATCGACAGCCTTACCGGCGTCGCCTCGCGGCGGCAGGTCCTGGGCGAACTGGACACCGCGCTGGCGGCGTTGCCGCGCGGCGGACGCATGCCGCTGTCGGTGCTGGCGCTGGACGTTGACCACTTCAAGCGGATCAACGACGAGCACGGCCATGCGGCGGGCGACCAGGTGCTGCGGCTGGTCGCCACGACCCTGCGGCAGAGCCTGCGCAGGAACGACAGCTTCGGCCGGACCGGCGGCGAGGAATTCCTGGCGCTGCTGCCCGGCGCCACCTGCGCCGAGGCACGGGAGCTGGCCGGGCTGCTGCGCGAGGTGCTGGAGCGGCAGTCGTTCGACGCGGTCGTGCCGGGCCTGCGCCTGACCGTCAGCATTGGCGTCGCCGAAGCCGGCGCCGGCGAGAGCAGCCAGGCGCTGCTGGCGCGCGCCGATGCCGCGCTGTACCGGGCCAAGCACGGCGGCCGCAACCGGGTGGAACTGGCGTCGGCGCCGGGCGCGGCCAACGCGCGCGGCGGCAGCGATAGCTGACGCGCCGCAGGTGCGCGTCGGGTTCCGTGCCGATCCACGAGCGGTGCCGCGGAATGGCCGCACGGACTGCCGCGGCGCCCGCGCGACGGCTATGCTGCGCGCCATGTCCACGCCTGCCGCCGCCTGTGTCCTCGTGGTCGAGGACGAATCCGCCATCGCCGATACCGTGCTGTACGCGCTGCGCAGCGAGGGCTACCAGGTGCGCCACTGCCAGCTCGGCCGTGAGGCCCTGGCGCAGTTGCGCGAGGGCGGCATCGACGTGGTGGTGCTGGACGTGGGCCTGCCGGACCTGAGCGGGTTCGAGGTGTGCCGCACGCTGCGCGGTTTCAGCCAGGTGCCGGTGCTGTTCCTGACCGCGCGCAACGAGGAGATCGACCGCGTGCTCGGCCTGGAACTGGGCGCCGACGACTACATGGCCAAGCCGTTCTCGCCGCGCGAGCTGGTGGCGCGGGTGCGGGCGCGGCTGCGGCGCCCGGCGGTGGTCGTCGGCGATGCAGAGGCCGGCTGGCAGCAGCACGGCGATTTCGCCATCGACCGCGACGGCCGCCGCATCCGCTGGCGCGGTGCGGTGCTGGACCTGACCCGCTACGAGTACGCGTTGCTGGCAGCGCTGCTGCAGCGGCCCGGCGCCATCCTCAGTCGCGCGCAACTGATGGACCGCGGCTGGGACAGCAGCGCCGACAGCGCCGACCGCACCGTCGACACCCATATCAAGACCCTGCGCGCCAAGCTGCGCGCGGCCGGCGCCACCGACGATCCGATCCGCACCCACCGCGGCCTCGGCTACGCGTTGGAGGCCTGAGGTGCGGCTGGGGCTGAAGCTGTTCCTGGGCTTCTTCCTGATCGTCGGCGTGGCCGCCTTCTTCGTGATGCGGGTGTTCGTCAACGAGGTCAAGCCGGGCGTGCGCCAGGCGATGGAATCGACCCTGGTGGACGCGGCCAACGTGCTGGCGCAGATGGCCGCGCAGGATCTCAAGGACGGGCGCATCGCCAGCGGCCGTTTCGCCCGCGACCTGGCCGCGGCGCAGCGGCGCGATCCACGCGCGATGGTCTGGCGTTTTCCCAAGCACAGCGTCGACTACCGCGTCACCCTCACCGATGCGGCGGGCATCGTGGTGTTCGATTCGCGCGGACAGGACATCGGCCGCGACAACTCGCGCTGGAACGACGTGTACCGCACCCTGCGCGGCGAGTACGGCGCCCGCTCCAGTCCCGAGGCCGACGGCGACCCCAACCACACGGTGATGCACGTGGCCGCGCCGGTCTACGATCCGGCCGACCCGCAGCGGCTGATCGGCGTGCTGACCCTGTCCCAGCCCAACCGCAGCATCGAGCCGTTCATCGTCGCCAGCCAGCGCAGCATCCTGCTGCGCGGCGCCTGGCTGATCGGCATCTCGGCGCTGATCGGGATCCTGATGACCTGGGGCCTGCTGCGCGGCATCGGCCGGCTCAACCGCTATGCGCAGGCGGTCAGTGCCGGTGCGCCGGTGCCGCCGCCGCCGCCGCGCCGCGATGAGATCGGCGATCTCGGCCGTGCGCTGGAGACCATGCGCCGCAAGCTGGAGGGCAAGCAGTACGTCGAGCAGTACGTGCAGTCGCTGACCCACGAGATGAAGAGCCCGCTGGCCGCGATCCGCGGCGCGGCGGAACTGCTGCAGGAGCCGCTGCCGGAACCGGAGCGGCAGCGCTTCGTGCGCAACATCGCCGAGCAGCAGCAGCGCCTCACCGAGACCATCGACAAGCTGCTGGCGCTGGCCGAGGTGGAACAGCACGGCTGGCTGCAGCGGCGCGAACCGGTGGCGCTGGCGCCGCTGTGCGCGGACCTGGCCGAAGCGCTGGCGCCGCAACTGCAGGCGCGCGGCCTGCAACTGCAGGTCCAGGTGCTGGACCCGGCCCTGGTTGTGTCGGGCGATCCCTACCTGCTGCGCCAGGCGCTGCACAACCTGCTCGACAACGCCATCGCCTTTTCCCCGGAGGGCGCGAGCATCGTGCTGCGCGCCAAACGCGGCGCCGATGCGCGCGTGCTGCTGACGGTGGAGGACGCCGGTCCGGGCGTTCCCGACTACGCGCTGGAGCGGGTGTTCGAGCGTTTCTATTCGCTGGCGCGCCCGGCTACCGGCCAGCGCAGCTCCGGCCTCGGCCTGCCGTTCGTGCGCGAGGTGGCGCGCCTGCACGGCGGCGACGCCAGCCTGCGCAACCGCGACGGCGGCGGCGCGATGGCCTGCCTGGCGTTGCCGCTGGCCTGAGCCGGATCGATTCGCGCGAGAGCGCGTGAAGCGCGGTGCCGGGGCTCCCGCGTCGGGACTGAAGTCCCTCCCACAGTTGGGCGCCGCGTCGACGGGATGCCGGCCACCAATCCCGATTCCCCAATCCCCAATCCCGGCTCCTCCCACTTCACACCCACTTCAAATTCGCCTCAAACCCCGCCCACGCAGCGACCGCATGCTGGCGCCCTCCCAACCGAGAGGTCGCCATGAAATCCCTGAAGCTGCTGTTGCGATTCGCCACCATCGGCGGATTGATCCTGTTGTTGCTGATCCCGCTGCTGATGATTCGCGGCACCGTGCAGGACCGCCAGCACTACCGCGACGAGGCGGTGGAACGGGTGTCGCAGAGCAAGGCCGGCGAACAGCGCCTGCTCGGCCCGCTGCGGGTGATCCCGTGGACCCAGGAGCGTGAGGTCGCCGTACTCGACGCCGACGGCAAGCGGGTGACCAAGCGCGAGATCGAGACCGGCTACGTGCTGCAGGCGCCGCGGCGGCTGCAGGTCGAAGGCGAACTGAAGCCCGCGCAGCGCCACATCGGCCTGTTCAAGGTGCAGGTGTACAGCTGGCATGCGCGGCTCAAGGCCGAGTTCGACGATCTCGACTATGCCGCTGTCGACCGCCGCCAGTACGGCACGCCGTATCTGGCGATCGGCCTGCAGGACGTGCGCGGCCTGGTCGGCACGCCGAATCTGCGCGCCGACGGCCGCGCGCTGCCGCTGCAGCCCGGCTCGGAAGGGCTGGCCAACATCTCCAAGGGCGTGCACGCGGTGCTGCCGGCATTGCGCGATACGCAGCAGGGCCGGCTGACCGACCTGCACGAGGTGCAGATGGAATTCGTGCTCGACGGCACCCAGGCGCTGTCGATCGTGCCGGTGGGCGACGACAACCAGATCGCGCTGAACTCGCCGTGGCCGCATCCGCTGTTCGGCGGCCGCTTCCTGCCCAACGAGCGCCGCATCACCGCGCAGGGGTTCCAGGCGAGCTGGGCGCTGTCGTCGCTGGCGACGGGAGCGCAGGCGCAACTGGCCTCCGGCGGACAGGATCTCGACGCCTTGCGCGTGGACCTGGTCGACCCGGTGGACGTGTATACCCAGGCCGAGCGCGCCAGCAAATACGGCCTGCTGTTCGTGGTGCTGACCTTCGTCGCCTTCGGCCTGTTCGAGCTGATCAAGCGCCTGCCGATCCATCCGCTGCAGTACCTGCTGGTCGGCCTGGCGCTGGCGATCTTCTTCCTGCTGCTGCTCAGCCTGTCCGAGCACATCCCGTTCTGGCAGGCGTATCTGGTCTCGGCGGTGGCCTGCATCGGGCTGCAGTTCTTCTACCTGTCGGGGGTATTGCGCAGCCGCCTGCGCGCGGCCGGCTTCGCCAGCATGCTCACCGTGCTGTACGGCGCGCTGTACGGCTTGCTGGCCTCGGAAGACAACGCCTTGCTGATGGGGTCGCTGCTGCTGTTCGGCATCCTCGGCGCGATCATGTGGATCACCCGCCGGATCGACTGGTACGAACTCGGCGCGTCGCTGCGCTGAGCCGTCGGGGGAGAACCGGACATGGTCGCGCATCGTCATCTGCATCGGCGTCTGCAGGCGCTGCTGCCGCCCGCCCTGGAGACCCATGGCCTGCATCCCGGCAACCTGCCGGGGGCGCTCGCGCGCAGCGCGCAGGCCGCGCTGGTCACCGCCGCCGATCGCGGCGGGGCCCTGTGGCTGCGCCTGAGCGAACGCAGCCGCGCGGCCCTGGCCGGCGACGCGGTGGCATTCCTGGCCGGCGCGCTGCAGGCGCGTGCGGCCTTGCCGGGCGATGCCGCGCCGTGGCGCTACTGCCCCTGGCGCGCGGTGCGCCGCGATCCGGCCTGGGCGATGGACGTGGAGCGGTGCGGGGACACGCCTGCGCCGGGGTTCTTGACCTGGGAAGCGGAAGGCCGCGCGCGCTTGCTGGTGCTGCCGGCACAGGCCGCGCTGCTGTGCCGCTGGTGGCGCTGAGGCAGGGCACCCGCATCGATCGCCACCGCGACGGGCGGGTCGGTCGGATGGTCAGCGGCCATTGACGGCAGAAACACCGACGGTGGCGGGACGGATGCCGCCACGGGTCACAGGACGGGCAGGGACGCCGACGCAGGGACGCTGCAAGGGCGCACGCAAGCGCATCGCCCAGGCAGCCAGCGCAAGTAGGCGCTTGCGTCACAGGACGGGCAGGACGCTCACGCAGGGAGGCGGCAAGGGCGCACACGCCAAGGCGCCGCAAGCAGGTCAAGGAAGCACGTGCGCCACAGGACGGGCAGGACGCCCGCGCAAGGACGCGGCAAGGAGGCACATGCAAGGGCATCGCCAGGCAGGCAGCGCCAGGGAAACGCTTGCGGTAGAGTGCACGGATGCACTCTCCGCTCTCCATTCAGCGCCTGCGCGGCGCCGGGATCGTGCCGTTCCTGGACGCGGTCGCACAGCTGCGCATCGTGGTGTTCCGCGACTGGCCCTACCTCTACGACGGCGACCTCGGCTACGAACGCGAGTACCTGGCCGCCTATGCGGCGTCGCCCGACAGCGTGTTCGTGCTGGCGCGCGACGGCGAGCAGGTGGTCGGCGCCTCCACCGGGCTGCCGCTGGTCGACGACACCGAGGCGTTCGCCGCGGCCTTCGCCGGCAGCGGCATCGACCCGGCCGAGGTGTTCTATTTCGGCGAATCGGTGCTGTTGCCGCAGTACCGCGGGCGCGGCGTCGGTCATGCCTTCTTCGACGAGCGCGAGGCGCATGCGCGCGCGCTCGGCCGATTCCGCCTGACCGCGTTCTGTTCGGTGGAGCGGGCGCCCGACGACCCGCGGCGGCCGCCGGAGTATCGCGGCAACGACGTGTTCTGGCGCAAGCGCGGCTATCAGCCGCAGGCCGCCTTGCGCATGCACCTGCCGTGGAACGAGGTCGACCGCGGCGAAACGCCGCATTCCCTGGGTTTCTGGACCCGCGCGCTGGAGCCTGCCGCATGAAAGTCGCCGTCGCCAAGTATCCGATCGGCGCGCCCGCCGATTTCGCCGCCTTCGCCGACAAGCAGGCTGCGCTGCTGGGTGAGGCCGCGCAGGCCGGCGCGCAGCTGGCGGTGCTGCCGGAGTACCTGTCGCTGGAACTGGCCGCGACCTTCGGCGCCGAGGTGTCGGCGCGGCTGCCGGCCTCGCTGGCCGCGATCCAGGCACTGCATGCGCCGTACCTGGCCCTGTTCGCCGACCTGGCGCGGCGCCATCGCCTGCACGTGGTCGCCGGCAGCTTCCTGCTCGACGACGGGCAGGGGCGCTACCGCAATCGCGCCTACTGGTTCACCCCGGACGGCGGCCACGGCTGGCAGGACAAGCTGCAACTGACCGGCTTCGAGAAGGCCACCGGCCTGATCGACGGCGGCGAGGCGCTGAAGGTGTTCGAGGCCGAGGGCGTGCGCGCCGGCGTGGCGGTGTGCTACGACAGCGAGTTCCCGCTGCCGGTGCGTGCCCAGTACGAGGCCGGCGCGCGGCTGCTGGTGGTGCCCAGTTGCACCGATACCGAGGCCGGCGCCACCCGCGTGCGCGTGGGCTGCCTGGCGCGGGCGCTGGAGAACCGCATCTTCGTCGCTCAGTCGGTGACCGCCGGCGTCGCCGAGTGGAGCCCGGCGCTGGACGTGAACACCGGCGAGGCCACGCTCTACGCGCCGATGGACGCCGGCTTCCCGGCCGACGGCATCGTCGCGCAGACCCATGGCGAGCAGGTCTGGGCGATCGCCGAGCTGGACTTCGCCGCGTTCGAGGCCAGCCGCGCCAATGCGCAAGTGGCCAACGACCGCGACTGGCGCGGGCAACTGGCACCGGCCGTGCTGCGCGCGGAGCTGAGCCGCTTCGCATAGGAGCGTTTCCCGCAACGTGCCGCGCCTCGGCGTGCCATGCCCTGTTTCCCGGGGCGAGACGCTGCTTTACCAATCCCCAATCCCCAATCCCCAATCCCGCGGCGCCAGCAGGCGCCGCCCCGGCAAGGTAAAATCGCCCGATTCCCGTCGTTTCGAGCGTTCCATGGCCTGCCGCACCCGTTTCGCCCCCAGTCCCACCGGTTATCTGCACATCGGCGGCGCGCGCACCGCGCTGTACTGCTGGCTGGAGGCGCGCCACCGCGGCGGCGAATTCGTGCTGCGGATCGAGGACACCGACCGCGAGCGCAGCACCCAGGCGGCGATCGACGCGATCCTGGAGGCGATGGAGTGGCTGGGCCTGGATTACGACGAAGGCCCGATCTACCAGACCCGGCGTCTGGACCGGTATCGCGAGGTCGCCGAGCAGTTGCTGGCGCAGGGCCAGGCCTACTACGCCTACGAGACCCGCGAGGAACTGGACGCCATGCGCGAAGCGGCGATGGCGCGGCAGGAAAAGCCGCGCTACAACGGCGCCGCGCGCGAGCTGAACCTGCCGTACCGCGACGATCCCAACCGGGTGATCCGCTTCAAGAACCCGACCGAGGGCGTGGTGGCGTTCGACGACCTGATCAAGGGCCGCATCGAGATCGCCAACAGCGAACTGGACGACATGGTGATCTTCCGTCCCGACGGCTACCCCACCTACAACTTCGCGGTGGTGGTGGACGACTGGGACATGGACATCACCGAGGTGATCCGCGGCGACGACCACATCAACAACACCCCGCGGCAGATCAACATCTACCAGGCGCTGGGCGCGCCGGTGCCGAAGTTCGCGCACATGCCGATGATCCTGGACGAGCAGGGCGCCAAGCTGTCCAAGCGCACCGGCGCGGCCGACGTGATGCAGTACAAGGACGCCGGCTACCTGCCGCACGCGCTGATCAACTACCTGGCGCGGCTGGGCTGGTCGCACGGCGACCAGGAACTGTTCGGGCGCCAGGAGCTGATCGACCTGTTCGACGTCAAGGACGTCAATTCCAAGGCCGCGCGCCTGGACATGGCCAAGCTCGGCTGGGTCAATCAGCACTACCTCAAGAGCGACGACCCGGCGACGATCGCGCCGCAGCTGGAGTTCCAGTTGCGCAAGCTCGGCATCGACCCGGCCGCCGGCCCGGCTGCGGCCGAGGTGGTGGTGGCGCTGCGCGAGCGCGTGCAGACGCTGAAGGAAATGGCCGAGAAGGCCGAGGTCTGGTATCGCCCGCTGACCAGCTACGACGACGCGGCGGTGGCCAAGCACTTCAAGCCGGGCGCCGAACTGGCGCTGGGCAAGGCCCGCGAGCTGCTGGCGGCGCTGCCGCAGTGGAACCTGGACGGCGTCGCCGCCGCGCTGCACGACACCGCCGCCGCCCTGGAGATCGGCATGGGCAAGGTGGCGCAGCCGCTGCGCGTGGCCATCACCGGCACCCAGGTCAGCCCGGACATCTCGCAGACCGTGTACCTGGCCGGTCGCGAGGAGGCCTTGAAACGCATCGACGCCGCGCTCATCAAGATCCCAGCGGGAAGCTGATTCCCGGGAGACCGCCATGTCCAGCAAGAAGACCGCCTGTACCGAGCCGCACCACCACGTCCATGACGCTGCCGATTTCGTCAAGGTGGTGGAGCGGGTGAGCCGCGAGCGCGGTCTGCGCCTGACCCCGATCCGCGCCAACGTGCTGCGGCTGATCGCCGAGGCCGGGCGCCCGGTCAAGGCCTACGACCTGCTGGAATGGGTGCGCGAAGGCAAGGGCGTGGGCGCCGACGCGCCGCCCACGGTGTACCGCGCGCTGGACTTCCTGATGGCCAACGGCTTCGTGCACAAGCTCGAGTCGGTCAACGCCTTCGTCGCCTGCCACCATCCGAGCAGCGCCCAGCATTCGGTGCCGTTCCTGATCTGCGACCGCTGCCACAGCGCGGTGGAGCTGGAAGACCGCGACGTGGTCGCGCAACTGGAGCAGCGCGCCAAGGCCCTGGGCTTCCAGCCGCAGGCGCAGACCCTGGAAGTGCACGGTCTTTGCGCGAAGTGCGCGGGCTGAGCCGGCGCAATTTGATGGGCGCTGCGTAGCGACCGGGTAGGGCGTTCGATCGATCTGAGCCTGGCTGCCGCGCACATTGCAGCCCCGGTGTTGCGCCGTCGCGGATAGGGCGGTTCCGTCCCCGTCGTTCTCTTGGCCAGCCCGGTTGCGGCCTTTTCGTGTCTCGCAGCGCCGCACGCCGATCTCTCAGTCCTGCGTCGCGGCGCGCCCACCCTCGCGCACCTGCTCCCAGTCCAGGCCGAACCGCGCCAGGTACTTGCGTAGGCGGTCGGCGTCGTTGGTGCTGGCGCGTTGCGTGCGGGACACGGCGAACAGTTCGCGTCCGGCCTGCGACAGCGACTTGGCGGTCGCGCAGACCCGCGCCACGTCTTCCAGTTGCACGCGGTCGAAACGGTCCAGTTGCGCCGCCGCGTCGCCGAGCAGGGCGTCCAGCGGCGAGGGCGGGGTGCCGTCGCGCCATTGCCGGCGCAGGCGCGCGATTTCCTCCTCCACCAGTTCGAGTTGGATGCGCCCGGCATTGGCCAGCGTCGCCAGGCGCATCACCGAGGCGCTGAGGTCGCGGAAGTTGCCGGACCAGCGCGCCTCCGCGCCGGTGGCGAAGGCAAGATAGCGGCTGCGCGCCTCGCGATTGAAGGTCACCCGCTGGTGCTGCTCGCGCGACCAGCGCTCCAGTTCGAAGTCCAGGTTCGGCTCGATGTCCTCGCGGCGTTCGGCCAGGCCAGGCAGGTGGTAGGTCCACAGGTTCAGGCGCGCCAGCAGATCCTCGCGAAAACGGCCCTGGGCGACGTGCTGGTGCAGATCGCGGTTGGTGCCGGCGATCAGCTGGAATTCGCTTTCCACCTCGCGGTCGCTGCCGACCGGCAGGAAGCGTTTCTCCTCCAGTGCCCGCAGCAGCATGGCCTGCTCGTCCAGGCCCAGCTCGCCGATCTCGTCGAGGAACAGCAGGCCCTGGTGGGCCGAGCGCAGCAGCCCCGGGCGGTCGCTGACCGCGCCGGTGTAGGCGCCCTTGGTATGGCCGAACAGCGCGCTCATGGCGCCGTCGCCGCGCAGGGTGGCGCAATTGACCTCGACGAAACGCCCCGGCAACTGGTGCTTGAGCTTCTTCAGTTCGAACACGCGCTTGGCCAACTGGCTCTTGCCGGCGCCGGTCGGCCCCATCAGCAGCATCGGCGCCCTGGAGCGCGTGGCCACGGTTTCGATCTGCTCGATCATGCGGTTGAACGCCGCATTGCGCGTGGCGATGCCGCTCTTCAGCAACGCACGGTCCTGCAGTTGTTGCTGCTGGAAGCGCTGCGCGATGCGGTCGTAGCGCGACAGGTCCAGGTCGATCACGGTGTAGGCGCCGGCCTCGCCGCTGCCCTGTTTGCGCGGCGGCGAGGTCTGCAGCAGGCGCCCCGGGAAGTGCCGGCTCTCGGTCAGCAGGAAGCCGCAGATCTGGCTGACATGGCTGCCGGTGGTGATGTGCAGGTAGTAGTCCTCTTCGTCCGGGCGGAACGTGTAGCTGGCGAAGAAGTCGTGCAGGGTGGCGTAGACCCCTTCGAAGTCCCAGGGATCGGCCAAGTAGGTGTCGTGCAGCCGAACCTGCGTGTCCGGCGAGACCTGGCCGATGTCCTCGCTCACCAGTTGCGCCAGCTTTTGGTAGCGGCGCAGGTCGGTCAGCAGTTCCAGGCGGCTGAGCAGAAAGTCCTCGTGCATGCCCAGCGCCACCGTCGGGCGCCACTTCTCCCAGCGCCCGGGGCCGCTACCGGAATCCAGCTGGGTGCCGAGCATGCCGAACACCACCTGTGGCCTGTCCATATCCATCCTTATAAGGGTGTCGCTGAATTTATAGGAATTTTCGGCGTCGAACAAGCGGGTGTCGCCGCTTGATTCTCGATTTTCTCTTTTTAATCAATGCATTGTGGTATTCCCGAAAAAGTTGGCACGGCCATTGCGATATCTGGCCATCACCGACGCGGGCCGTTCCCGCCAGGAGCCTGACATGGCCAACCTCTCTCTGTTCTCGTCCTCGCGTGGCGCGCTGCTGCCGCCGGCGACCGTGCGCAACGACGCCGGTGGCGCCGCCTATGCGCGTTCGCCGCAGGCGGCGCTGGCGCTGTATGCGGCCACCGGCTGCTTGAACGGCACCTTCTATGCGGGTGCCGAGGTGCAACTGCAGCAAGTGCTCGGGCTGTGCGCGCAGGTCGATCCGGCCTTCGTCGCGCAGACCGCGATCTACGCACGCCAGGTCGCGCACATGAAGGACATGCCGGCATTGCTGTTGGCCACGTTGACCACCCGCGATCCGGACCTGTTCGCACGGGCCTTCCCGCGCGTGATCGACAATGGCCGCCTGCTGCGCAACTTCGTGCAGATCGTGCGCAGCGGGCAACTGGGGCGCAAGTCGCTGGGGTCGCGGCCCAAGCGCCTGGTGCGGCAGTGGCTGCAGCAGGCGTCGGCGCAGACCATCGTGCAGGCGGCGATCGGCCAGCAGCCGTCGCTGGCCGATGTGATCCGCATGGTCCACCCGAAGCCGTCCGACGCCGAGCGCGAGGCGCTGTACGCGTGGGTCGTGGGCAAGCCGTACCGCGAGGACGCGCTGCCGGCGATGCTGCAGGCGTACGAGGCGTTCAAGCGCGCACCGTCGGGGCCGTTGCCGGAGTTGCCGTTCCAGTACTACACCGCCCTGCCGCTGACCGCGGCGCATTGGGCGGCGCTGGCCCGCAACGCCTCGTGGCAGACCCTGCGCATGAACCTCAACACCTTCGCGCGGCATGGGGTGTTCGAGGACAAGGCGATGGTGGCGCAGGTGGCGGCACGCTTGCGCGATCCGGCGCAGATCCAGCGCGCCCGGGTGTTTCCGTACCAGTTGCTGGTGGCCAGCACCGCGGCCAGCCAGTTGCCGCCGCCGATCGGCGAGGCGCTGCGCGACGCGATGGAGATCGCGACGCGGCAGGTGCCGCGGTTGGACGGCAAGGTGGTGGTGGCAGTGGATGTGTCCGGCTCGATGGCGGCGCCGGTGACCGGTTTCCGTCGTGGCGCCAGCAGCAGCGTGCGCTGCGTGGATGTGGCCGCGCTGATTGCGGCCTGCGTACAACGGGTCAATCCGCGCGCCACGGTGTTGCCGTTCGACACCGAGGTGCGGTCGCTGCGCTTGCGGCAGCGCCAGGACGTGATCGCGCAGGCGCAGCAACTGGCCGCGTTGTGCGGTGGCGGGACCAGCGTCAGCGCGCCGCTGCTGCAGTTGAACGCGCAGCGTGCGCCGGTGGACTTGCTGGTGCTGGTGTCGGACAACGAGAGTTGGCGCGACACCCGTAGCGGTGCGACCGCGACCATGCAGGCCTGGGCCGAATTGAAGGCGCGGTGTCCGCAGGCGCGCATGGTCTGTATCGACCTGCAGCCGGTGGCCACCAGCCAGACGGTCGAACGCGACGACATCCTGCATGTCGGCGGCTTCAGCGACGCGGTGTTCGACCTGCTGGCCACGTTCGCGGCCGAAGGCGCCGGCGCCAAGCGCTGGGTCGAGCGGATCGGCTCGATCGTGGTGTGAGGCCTTGAAGGAAGGTGTTACCCGGCGGGCAATGGGGCCCGCCGGGCTGCGGGAGAACCAAGATTCGCGTTGACGGAGGCGGCGATGGCAGCCTCCATGTTTCGCCGCCGGCGTCTACGAATGCCGATGGAACTACAGCCTCCGAAGCTCCATGTCGCGGGTTCGATTCCCGCCCACTCCAGGGATGGGGTCGGTAGCTCAGTTGGTAGAGCGGGAATGTTCCATCTCTCTTGTCGCGGACGTCGTCGGTCCTGTTGTGTGCGTTGCATGGAAGCACTGGACCCGGCGGGCAATGGGGCCCGCCGGGCTGCAGGAGAACCAAGATTCGCGTTGACGGAGGCGGCGATGGCGGCCTCCATGTTTCGCCGCCGGCGTCCACGAATGCCGATGGAACTACAGCCTCTTAAGCTCCAGGTCGCGGGTTCGAGTCCCGCCCACCCTGCAATGGGGTGGTAGCTCAGTTGGACAGAGCGGGAATGTTCCATCTCTCTTGTCGTGGCCGTCGTCGGTCCTGTTGTGCGCGTTGCCTGGCGGATGCAGGCGGAACTCCATCGGTCGCGGGTTCGAATCCCGCCCGCCCTATGGCGGTAGCTCAGCGGTAGAGCGATCGTTCCGCGTATGGACTTGCCGCGTGAGGCGATGCGTTGGTTTTGCGGTGAATGCAGGTGGAACTCCATCTGGTAGCCCTTTAAGGGTCGGGTTCGAGCCCCGGCCGCACGGCAGCTATGCCGCCATGCGGAAGGTTCCACCCTCCCTCGTCACCGCGTTTTTTTTGAACATGCGTTACACAAGGAGCAACACCATGAACACCGAGCAGTACGACGTCATCGCGCAGCCGGGAGCGGCGCCGATCAAGCTGTGGACCCGCGGCGTGCCGCTGGAGGACGAGGCGCGCCAGCAGCTGCAGAACATCGCCAAGCTGCCCTTCATCCATCGCTGGATCGCGGTGATGCCGGACGTGCACCTGGGCAAGGGCGCGACCGTCGGCTCGGTGGTGCCGACCATCGGCGCGATCGTGCCTGCCGCGGTGGGTGTGGACATCGGCTGCGGGATGATCGCCGCGCGCACCTCGCTGGTCGCCAGCGATCTACCGGATAACCTGGCGCCGATCCGCAGCGCGATCGAGCGTGCGGTGCCGCACGGGCGCACGCCCGGCGCGCGCGACAAGGGCGCGTGGCAGACGCCGCCGGGCGCGGCCGTGGACGGCTGGGCGCAACTGGCCAGCGACTTCGCGCTGATCTGCGAGCGTCATCCGCGCCTGCGCAAGACCAACAACCTGCAGCATCTCGGCACCCTCGGCACCGGCAACCACTTCGTCGAGATGTGCCTGGACGAGGCGCAGCGGGTCTGGTTCATGCTGCACTCCGGTTCGCGCGGCGTCGGCAATGCGATCGGCAACCACTTCATCCAGCTCGCCAAGGAGGAAATGCGGCGCTGGATGATCAACCTGCCGGACCAGGACCTGGCCTATCTGCCGGAAGGCAGCCAGTACTACGGCGACTACGTGTTTGCGGTGGACTGGGCACAGCGCTATGCGCGGATCAACCGCGAGATCATGATGCGCAGCGTGGTCGAGGCGGTCCGCACGGTCATCGCCAAGCCGTTCGAGGCGCAGGCCGAGGCGGTGAACTGCCACCACAACTACGTTAGCCGCGAGCATCACTTCGGCAAGGACGTGTTCGTGACCCGCAAGGGCGCGGTGAGCGCGCGCAAGGGCGAGCTGGGTATCATTCCGGGCAGCATGGGCGCCAAGAGCTTCATCGTGCGCGGGCTGGGCAATGCCGACAGCTTCCACAGCTGCAGCCATGGTGCCGGCCGGGTGATGAGCCGCACCGAGGCGCGTCGCCGCATCAGTGTCGACGAGCACGTCAAGGCGACCGCGCATGTGGAGTGTCGCAAGGACCAGGACGTGGTGGACGAGTCGCCGGCGGCCTACAAGCCGATCGAGGCGGTGATGGCCGCGCAGCGCGACCTGGTGGAGATCGTGCACACGCTGCGGCAGGTGGTGTGCGTCAAGGGCTAGTCACAGGTGCCGGCCGGCACGCACTGCGGTCGGTCGGCGCCGATCATCCGCGCGGGTTGGCCCGCACGGGCGTTTTCAACGATGGATTGCGTTGCAATGGACATGATCGAACTCGATGGTGCGGCGGGCGGCGGGCAACTGCTGCGCACCGCGCTGACGCTGAGCCTGTGCACCGGCACCGGCTTCACCTTCCGCAACATCCGTGGCGCGCGTCCGCGTCCGGGCCTGATGCGCCAGCACCTGACCGCGGTCGTGGCGGCCGCCACGGTCGGCCAGGCGCGCACGCACGGGGCGCAGATTGGTGCGACCACGCTGCGCTTCGAGCCGGGAGCGGTGGTGCCCGGCGACTATCAGTTCGCCACCGGCAGTGCCGGCTCGACCACGCTGGTGCTGCAGACGGTGCTGCCGGCGCTGTGGCGCACCGCCGCGCCGTCGCGTCTGACTCTGGAAGGCGGCACCCACAATCCGCTGGCACCCTGCGCCGATTTTCTCGCCGAGACCTGGCTGCCGGCGCTGCAGCGCCTGGGCGTGGCTGCGACGTTGACGCTGGACCGGCATGGCTTCTATCCGGTCGGCGGCGGCGCGCTGCGGGCCAGCATCGCGCCCTGTGCGCAATTGCAGCAGGTCTGCTTCGATGCGCGAGGCGACCTGCAGGCGATCGAGGCGCAGGTGCTGGTCTCGGGCCTGTCCGGCAAGATCGGCCGGCGCGAACTGGCGGTGCTGGCCGAGCGACTTGGCGTGGACGCCAATCCGCGCCACGTGCACAGCGTGCGCCCGGCGCAGGGACCGGGCAACACCGCGCTGGTGCGGGTGCGGCATGCGGCGCACGTGGAGGTCTTCGCCGGCCACGGCGAGCGCGGTGTCTCCGCCGAGCAGGTCGGCGAACGTCTGGCGGCGCAGGTGCGCCGCTACCTCGACAGCGGCGCCTGCGTCGGCGAACACCTCGCCGACCAGTTGCTGCTGCCGATGGCGTTGGCCGGTGGCGGCGCCTTCACCACGGATACGGTCAGCGCCCACCTGTCCAGCAATGCCCGCCTGATCGAGAAGTTCCTGCCGGTGGAGATCGCCTGGGAGCAGGTGGATGCGCGGCAGTGGCGGGTGGTCGTGTCCAGTTGATGGCAGCCACCGGCGGGTGGTGCCGCCGTGCCGGCGCCTGCAGGCTGCAGGATGTGAGATGCCCACAGCGGTGCTGTCTACGCTAGGCGCCGTTTGATGCCGGATGCAGGACCATAATGACGCGTCGCGGGCGCAGTCCCGCGCGGTGCCGGCGGTGTGCCGGCTTCCTGCCGCAGGATCAGGCGCAATGGAGGATGCACATGGACAAGAACGTGCGCGTGCTGTGCTGGATATTGTCGTCGACGCTGCTGCCGATCGCGCAGGCGATGGCCGATCCCCCCACCGAACTCATGCAACCGCTGCCCGCGTCGCTGATCTTCAACGACGACAACGGCAAGATTCTCGGGACGTCCGGGCCGCAGCAGCCCACCGCGTATGCCCTGGCGCAATGGGGCGCCAATCCGAACAGTTCGGATACCTTGCAGCCGGTCGTCGGCGGTTCGGGGCAGGGTTGGGAGACCGCCAGTGTGCGTGCGCGGGTGAAGTACTATCCGGTCTACGCTGGTCACGCCAACGCTTACGAACTGGCGCAGGCCGACAACAAGTGCGCCGGTTCGGATCCGGGCAATCCAAATCCATACGACGGCGAGAAGGATCTGTTCCTGGTGACCGCCGATTCGAGGTTCTGGGGCAGTAACGCACTGCTTGGTTTCACGCCCAGCGCGCCGCTGTCCAGTCTTGGCGCCATTCGCGTGCGCGTCGGGTTGAGCAGGACCTACGAAGACGATGTCCGCTGCGGCGGGACGGCGCCCAGCGGCACCGGCTATGCCTTCAGTTTCATCCTCGGCAATACGCAGGGGCAGACCTTGTTCTACCAGATCGACCTGGGTCATACCGGCGCGACTCCCGCGCAGGATCCGTCCACGCCTTGGTGCCCGCATGGGTACGAAGACACGCAGAGTCTGGACTTCTGCCTGGACGACGACATCCGCAACATGGGCGGGCAGTGGAATCTCGCCGGCACGGCGACGTCCAACGACGTCGATTTCCTGCCCAGGCTGCTGCAGGTCATCGGCAAGGGCCACACCAAGCCGGTGCGCGACAAGCAGGGCAATCCCATCAGCCTGGATCGCGATCCGAGCCACTGGACGCTGACGTCGGTGTACATGGGCCATATCACCCAGGGCAAGACCATCAGCACCACGATCTGGTACGACCCCAGCGTCAGGACCTGGCCGGGTGGCACCTTCTGCAGTGCGGCGGGCACGCTGACCCAATACACCTGCAACATGAGCGCGCAGGATGCGACCCAGCTTGGCGCGGGATGGGTCGCTGTCGGCAATGCCTGCTACCACCGCAACGCGGGTACTTCCTGCCCGTAGTGAGGTGTCGCTGCGGTGCACGGTCGCGGGGCGGGTGAGGCGCACCCGAAGCGCTCGCTGGCCAAGATGCGCCGCGCCTCCCGGCCAGCGGGTCGAACGAAGGCCCGATGGTGCAGAAGCGCAGCCGCCTGCTGCACGCGACCGCCCAGCATCGCTGGGCGGCCCGCCTGCGCATCACAGTGCGCGGTTGAAGCCCTGCACGATCTGCATGGAGACCTCGCGCGTGCCCGGCGCTCCCTGGAGTTGCCTGGACGCTGCCATTGCCGCGTCGACCGAGCCGTAGTCGATCATGGCGCTGCCATCGAGGTCCGAGGCATACACCAGGCTGCCGCCACTGCGGCGGGCCAGTGCCCGGGCCACGTCCGGCGTGGTGCCGAACAGCTTGAGCTTGCCGGTGACCACCACCGGCTGACCGCTGCGTTCGTCGATCGCGGCGCGCAGCGCGGTCGCGTCCGCTGCGCGGGACTGGGCAGCCGCTGCGGTGCCGGCGCGGGCGTTGCCGCCGAGCACGATGGCATACGGTCCGATGCGCGCTACGACGGTGCCGCCGCCATCGGCGGCAGCGACCTGGGCGCGCTGCGCGCTGGTGCCTGCCATCTGCGGTCCTGTGCGCACCGTGGCATCGGGCAGCAGACGGTAGGTGCTGCGACCGATCTGGAAGCGCGCGCCGTTGGCTGCCTGGTGCAGTGCCTGGGCATCGGCGTATTGGGCCGAGGCGGGTGTGGCCGCGGTCAGTGCAAGCACGGCGAAAAGAAAGAGCGTATTGGTCTTCATGTCAGTGGCCCACCACGCGGAGTTCGAAGTCCTGCAGTTGTTCCTTGCCGTGCGCGTCGAGCATGTCGGCGACCTCCAGCGTCCAGGGCCCGGCCGCATCTTCGTCCAGGAAGGCATTGCTGGCGGTCAGCGGGATCGACATGCCCTGGGTATAGACGTCCTTGTTCAAGGCCGAGAACGGGGTCATCACGTAGCTGCGGGTGCCATGCGGGGAGATCAGCACCACGCGCAGACGGCTGGGATCCTTGTGAGTGCCGTCGAAGTACAGTTGCACCGCCTCGACCTTCAGATGTTGCTTGATGGCCACGGTCAGCCTGGCCGGCGAGGCGACGCCGCCGATGGTGCTGGCCGCGTCGGTGGTGACCTGGTAGTCGGTGTCCTGCAGCGGCGGCAGGGTGTTGAAGTGCGTGGCCGCCTCGACGGCCGCCGCGGCATCCACCAGCCCGAAGCCGTACCAATTGCTGAAGCGATGGCCGGCGGCGTTGGTGATCCAGCCGGGATCGATCACGCTGCCGTTGTAGAGCGCCTTCGGCTGCCCGCTGTCGATCGGCCGCGCGGTCGTGGCCAGGATGTATTTCACGTCGCGCCAGGTCAGTTGCGGATTCACGCCGAGCATCAGCGCCGTCACCCCTGACACCGTCGGCGTGGCCGAGGACGTGCCGTTCATGAGCCCGGTGTAGTTGCACGATGCGTCGATCGTGGACTTGCTGCCGTCCAGCGCGTTCTCCACCGGCACCCCGTCGCGGTTGTACCCGGCGGCACAGCCGCTGAGGTCGGTGGTCACGATCGCCGGATCGTAGTGAGGGTCGCTGGCGGCCGCCGCCGACCGGGACGGCTGGTAGCGCTTCTGCTGCCCGTATTCGCCGCCGAAGCCGCTGACCCAGACCGCCGAGCCGGGCGACGAGTAGGAGCTGCGCACGCCTCGCGCATTCACCGCACCGACCACGATGGTGGTGATCAGATCGTTCTTCGGATCGACGTTGGCCAGGCTGCAGGCGACGTTGTAGCGCTTTGGCAGATCCGGGCAATGATCGGCCAGGGCGCCTTGCGCGTCCGCGTAAATGAAGCTGTTGAAGTCGTTGCCGGCTGCCTTGACGTAGATGGCGCCCTTGCCGTTGCGCCCGGTGCGCATGAGTTTCTCCCAGGCGTATTGATCTTCGACCGAGACGTTGGGATAGAAATTGGAGACGATGCCCCAGCTGTTGTTGAAGATGTCCAGCGTCCTGGCCTCGGCGCCATTCCCCCATGCATTGCGGAGCTTGTCGTCGCTCTGGTCCGACTGCAGGAAGTTGAAACCAGCCAGCGACGCGTCCGGGGCGACGCCGCGTCCGCCTTTGCCGTTCCAGCCCACCGCGGCAGCGATGCCGGCCACCGCCGTGCCGTGCGCGTCGTCGACGTCGCTGGGCTTGGGGTCGTGCGAACCGTCCAGGAAATTGTACGAGCCGTTGGGCAGGATGTTGGCGGCGAGGTCTTCGTGGCGGATGTCCAACCCGCCATCGATCACGCCGATCTTGGCGCCTGCGCCGCGGATGTGCAGTTCGTGCAGGACATCCACATCCAGGTCGATGCCTGGCGTGGGAAGCGTGTCGCCGATGACCGCCTGCCCCTGGTTGTGCAAGTGCCACTGATAGCGGAACAGAGGATCGTCGGTGGCGTTTGCGGCGGCGGCCGCGGTATTGCCTGCGGCCAGGCCGAGCGCGAGTGCCCACAGCAGGACAGTGACCGGTCGTGTGCGGAATGGTGTCATGTGGCGGATCCAGGAGAGGTGGGGACAGTCGATGGCGCTTGCCACGTGCATGCCAGGCATCGCCTGCGCAGCGCCGATCGAGGCGTTGCAGGGTGGCGTTCGCGATCGAATCGGGTTGCGGTCGATCGCCAGGCGCGGCGCAAGCTACCCGGATCTGGATTTCCGTCGCAAGCGCAACGCACGCCGCGAAAATGACGCAGTTCGCATGTGTTCCGGTATTGTGCCGATCGGCGCGCGATGGCGCACGATTTCGGTCGAAACGCACTGCCGGCGCGTGCGAAGCGTTTACGAATTGCGCCAGCACATCGACGGCCGCGCGGCCCGTGCAACGGATACGCCGCCACGGCTGCGCAAAGCGGAATGCGGGCATGCACGCCATCACCCGGGCGCGCGGCGTGGTGAGGTCCGCGCGGAAGAGGCCGCTACATCGCCCGGAACAGCGGCAGGTAGCTGCGGCTGACCGGCAGCGTCTCCGCGCGGCCGCGCAGGTGGATCTGTGCGGTCTCGTTGTCGCCACGCACCACGTGCAGGATCGCGCGGCGATTGACCACCACCGAGCGGTGCACCTGCTGGAAGTCATCCGGATCGAGTTGCGCGGCCAGGTCCCTGAGCGGCGTGGACACGATTGAGGTGCACGCCTGTCCGTCCGGATCGCGCCAGGCCACGCTGGTGTACTTGCTGTCCGAGCGCAGGTAGTCGATGGCTTCCACGGCGATCAGGCGCACGCTGCTGCCGCTCTGTGCCTGCAGCCAGCGCAGTGGGGCGGGGCGCTCGGGTGGGCGCAGCCGCTGCGCCAGGCGCAACAGTTGTTCGCTGAGGTCGGCCGCCGGTTGCGCCGCCTGCAGGCGCTGTTGCAG
>NZ_NQYT01000080.1:0-12548 GCF_009192935.1 Xanthomonas sp. LMG 12461 | reverse complement strand
ACAACCTACTGAGAGATCACATCTAGCGATCTCCGACAGCGTTCCATGCGCATTGGAGCAACTGCCGACGTCTTCTCTAACGCGCACGGAGACTTAGGTTTCGGCCTGAACGAGGCCCGAAATCGAACGAATGGCGTTCCAGCGGCACGCGTAATAGCATCAAAGATTCGGAGGAATCTCGCGGGACGGGCCGTCTCCATTGAAAAGCACTGGACATCATGCTGTCACGTGCCGCGACAAGGCATGCGCCTGATCCAGGTTGGCCGCGGGCCAGGCGCTCGACGCCGGTCTAGACGCACCTCATGCAGCGCTCCTCGTACCGCTACAAGGCGGTGGCGGTAGTCGCGCGACCGGTTCGTCGCAGCCACGTTCTCAGTACCCCCACGGGAAGGCCGTGCTATTGGTCCCCTGGCGCATCCGCCCCGCCTGAGCTCATCGAAAACGCGCGCTCGGTACCCGCGCCCGCCGCCCAGGCGGTGTTGGGCGTGGCCTGCAGGGTGAAGCGCAGTTCGCCGCCGGCCATGAGTTCCTCGTGGCGCAGGAACGCGCGGTTCAGCGGTCGCCCGTTGAGGGCGACGCTGCCGACATAGGGGTGCGCGTCGTCCAGGCCGTCGGCGATCACCGTGAAGCGCTTGCCGTTGGGCAGCGCCAGGGTGGCGCGCGGCAGGAACGGGCGGCCGAGGATGTACTCGTTGCTGGCCGGCGCCACCGGGTAGAAGCCCAGCGCGGTGAACACGTACCAGGCCGACATCTGCCCCATGTCGTCGTTGCCGGCCAGCCCGTCCGGGCGCGCGGCGTACTGGCTGCGCATGATCTGCTGCAGGCGCGCCTGGGTGCGCCACGGCTGCCCGGCGTAGGCATACAGATAGGCGACGTGATGGCTGGGCTCGTTGCCGTGCGCGTACCAGCCGATCAGCCCGGTGATGTCCTCCATGTGCGCGAACACCTTGGGATCGACCTTGGCGTCGAACACCTGGTCCAGCCGCGCCAGCAGCTTGTCGTCGCCACCGTGCGCACGGGCCAGGCCGGCCACGTCCTGCGGCACGTACCAGGAGTACTGCCAGGCGTTGCCTTCGGTGTAGTCGGTGCCGTAGCCGCTGGCGTCCGGATCGAACGGGGTGCGGAAGCTGCCGTCGCGCTTGCGCGCGCGCATGAAGCCGGTGTCCGGGTCGAAGGCGTTGCGCCAGTTGCCGGCGCGCTTGGCGAAGGCGGCGGCGACCTCGCTGCGACCCATGTCCTGCGCCATGCGCGCGATGGTCCAGTCGTCGAAGGCGTATTCCAGGGTCTTGGAGGCGGCCTCGCCTTCCTCGTCGATCGGCACATAGCCGAGTTCGCGGTACTGGGCGATGCCGTCGTAGGGGCCGTAGTTGGCGCTGGCCACCATGGCCTTGAGCGCGGCGTCGGTGTCGTAGCCGCGGATGCCCTTCATGTACGCGTCGGCGATCACCGGCACCGCGTGGTAGCCGATCATGCACCAGGTCTCCAGGCCGTGGAACGCCCACACCGGCAGCACACCGTAGGGGCTTTCGCGCTGGTGCGCGAGCAGCGAGTTGACGATGTCGTTGGTGCGTTGCGGCGGCTGCACGATGGTCAGCAGCGGATGCAGCGCGCGGTAGGTGTCCCACAGCGAGAACGTCGAATAGTGGGTGTAGCCCTGCGCCTGCTGCACGGCGTTGTCCGGCCCGCGATAGCGACCGTCGCTGTCCATGAACAGGGTCGGGCCGAGCAGGCTGTGATAGAGCGCGGTGTAGAACTGGGTGCGCTGCGCGGGCGGCGCGTCGACCTCCACCGCGCCCAGCGCCTGCGCCCATTGCGCACGCGCCGCACGGCGCACGCCGTCGAAATCCCAGCCCGGCACTTCGGCGTCGAGATTGGCGATGGCGCTGTCCTCGCTGACCGGCGAGATCGCCACCTTGACCAGCAGCGGCCCGCGCAGGGCGTCGCCGAAGTCGAACGATCCCACCAGTTGCCGTCCTTCGATCTGCGCGCGCTGGGTGGGGTCGTTGTCGCCCGGCGGCGGGAAGCCCTTGTAGGGGATGTCCTGCTCGGTGTTGTGGAAGGCATGGCCGCGCAGCGGCTGCGAGAAGCGCAGGGCGAAGTACAGCTGCCGCCCCGGCGCCCAGCCGCGGGTCTCGCGGAAGCCGGTGACGGTGCCGTCGGCGCGCAGGCGCAACCGCGACCAGCTGATCTTGCCCGGGTAGTCGTACAGGCTGGTGCGCAGGTCCAGCAGCACGTGCGCCGGCTGGCCGGCCGGGTAGGTGTAGCGGTGCACGCCGACGCGGGCGCTGGCGGTGAGTTCGGCGCGCACCTTGTAGTCGTCCAGGGTCACCGCGTAGTAGCCCGGCTCGGCGCGCTCGTCGTCGTGGCGGAAGCGCGCGCTGTAGCCGCTGCCGGGTGTGTCCGGGTCGCCGCGTTCCAGCCTTACCGCGCCGCTGATCGGCATCAGCAGCACGTCGCCCAGGTCGGAGTGGCCGGTGCCGGAGAAATGCGTGTGCGAGAAGCCGACCAGGCTGCGGTCGTCGTAGCGGTAGCCGGCCGCCCAGCCGTAGGCGTCCTTGCGCGGCTGGATGCGCGTGTCCGGACTCAGCTGGACCATGCCGAACGGCACCGTGGCACCGGGATAGGTGTGGCCCTCGCCGCCAGTGCCGATGAAGGGGTCCACCGCGGCCACCGCACGTTCGCCGGCGTCACCGCCCGCCGCCGCGACGGCGGATGCGATCTGCCACAGCGCGGCCAGCAGCAGTGCGGCAGCGCCGCCCAGCGTCCTCGAGCTGCGCATGGCAGGCTCCCCGTATCGAATCGATCCAAACGGATAGCACAAAGCCACTGCAATGCCTTGCTGCACTGCAAAATGCGGATCGGATCACGACGGCGCAGGATGAGCGACCTTTTGAACCGGTCTAATGCGCCGTGGCGCCGTCTTCCGCCGACAAACGCGTCACCGTGTCCGACATCGCCGCCGCCTGCGGCGTGTCGCGGGCAACCGTGTCGCTGGTGCTGCGCAACAGCCCGCTGGTGCATGCGGACACGCGCGCGCGGGTGGCGGCGGAGATCGCCCGCCAGGGCTACGTCTACCACCGCGGCGCGGCCAGCCTGCGCGGCCGCGCGTCCAATGCGGTGGCGCTGGTGGTCAACGACCTGGCCAATCCGTTCTTCGCCGAGTTCGCCGGCGGCGTGGATGCGGCGCTGGCCGAGGCCGGCTACGTGATGCTGATGGGCAGCACCGGCGAATCGCCGGAGCGCCAGCAGACCGTGTTGGCCTCGCTGATCGAACACCACCCCGCGGCGATGATCCTCTCGCCCACCGAGAACACCGACGCGGCGCGCCTGCGCCAGTTGCTGGGGCCGCGCCTGCCGGTGCTGCTGTTCAATCGTGCGCTGGACGGCGATTGGCCGCTGCTGGCGCTGGACAACCGTCGTGGCGCGCGCCTGGCCACCGAACACCTGCTGGCGCAGGGCCACCGTGCCATCGCCTTCTTCGGCGGCCACCGCCAGTCCAGTTCCTGCGCCGAGCGCCGCGCCGGCTATCGCGAGGCGCTGGCCGCCGCCGGCATCGCGGTCGACCCGGCGTGGCTGATCGAGTGCGCGCCGACCCGGCTGGAAGCGGCGCGCCAGGCCGGCGCGCTGTGCGCGCGCGACCCGCTGCCGACCGCGCTGGTCTGCTACAACGACGTGGTCGCGCTGGGCCTGGCCAGCGGCCTGGCCGAACGTGGCCGCATCGCCGGCCGCGACTACGCGCTGATCGGCTTCGACGACATTCCCGAGGCCGCCGTCGCCACCCCGCCGCTGTCCACCGTCGCCGTCGCCCCGCGCGAGCGCGGCATGCAGGCCGCGCGCCTGGTGCTGGACGCACTGCGCCACCGCCAGGCCCTGCCTGCGCTTACCATCGCCCCCGCCCGGCTGTGCCTGCGCGCCAGCAGCCGGGTCGCCCTCTCGCCCGTTCCCGGAGTCGCTGCATGAGCCGTCGCCCGCTGTCCAACACCGCCGCCATTGCGGTGGTCAGCATGATCTTCTTCACCTGGGGCGGCCTGACCAGCCTCAACGACGTGTTGATCCCGCATCTGAAAGCCGTGTTCCAGATGAACTACGCGCAGTCGATGCTCATCCAGTTCACCTTCTTCGGCGCCTACTTCCTGATGTCGGTGCCGGCCGGCGCGGTGGTGTCGCGGACCGGCTACAAGGCCAGCATCGTCATCGGCCTGGTGGTAGCTGCGATCGGCGCGGCGATGTTCTACCCGGCCGCGCGCCTGCCCTCCTATCCGCTGTTCCTGACCGCGCTGTTCGTGCTGGCCAGCGGCATCACCCTGCTGCAGGTGGCGGCCAATCCGTACATCAGCCTGATCGGCGCGCCGGAGAAGGCGCCGAGCCGGCTCAACTTCGCCCAGGCGCTGAACTCGCTGGGCACCACCGTGTTCCCGTGGCTGATCGGCCCGCTGATCCTGGCCGGCGCGGTGCTCGGCGCCGACCAGCTGGCGGCGATGAATCCCGAGCAGTTGTCCGCCTATCGCATCGAGCAGGCGCGCTCGGTGGAAATCCCCTACCTGATGCTGGCCGGCGGCCTGCTGTTGCTGGCGGTGTTCGTGCTGGTGATGCGGGTGCCGTCGCTGCGCGAGGACAACGATGCCAGCACCGAATCGCATCACAGCTTCGCCGACGCGCTGCGCCACCCGCACCTGCTGTGGGGCGTGGTGGCGATCTTCATGTACGTGGGCGCGGAAGTGTCGATCGGCAGCTTCCTGATCAATTACATCTCCGGCCCCACCACCGGCGGCCTGACCGAAGCCGCTGCCAGCCACTACCTGCCGTTCTACTGGGGCGGCGCGATGGTCGGCCGCTTTGCCGGCGCGGCGCTGCTGCAGTTCGTCCCGGCCCGCAAGCTGCTGGCGACCTTCGCCGGTATCGCCTCGCTGCTGCTGATCGCCACCATGCTCAGCACCGGCCACGTGGCGATGTGGAGCGTGATCGCGATCGGCCTGTTCAACTCGATCATGTTCCCGACCATCTTCACCGTGGCCATCGAGCGCCTGGGCGTACTCACCAGCAAGGCCTCCAGCCTGCTGATCATGGGCATCGTCGGTGGCGCCCTGGTGCCGCTGGCGCAGGGCGCGCTGGCCGACGCCATCGGCATCCAGCATGCCTTCGTGATCCCGCTGCTGTGCTACGCCTACATCGTCTGGTACGGCCTGCGCGGTTCGCGCCTGTCGGCGGAGCTGGCGGCGACCGCACCCACCGCCGCGCCGACCGCGCGCGTGATGCACTGATCCGCTGATCCGTTCCCGGCACGGCGGCGCACACGCTGCCGCCGTGCGCCGCTGTCTTCCCTTCCCTCACCCAGCTCGCCAGTCAACCGCATGAATCTGCCCGCCACGCCCCTGCCCGACTTCGCCGACACCGCCGTCCTGCGCGCGCACATCGCCGACACCATGGCCTTCTACCACCCGCGCGCGATCGACCCGGCGGGCGGTTTCTTCCACTATTTCCGCGACGACGGCAGCGTGTACGACGCCGGCCATCGCCACCTGGTCAGCAGCACCCGCTTCGTCTTCAACTACGCGATGGCGGCGATCGAGTTCGCCGACTCGCCGCTGGCCGCCGAGTACCTGGACGCCGCGCGCCACGGCCTGCGCTACCTGCGCGAGGTGCACCGCGATACCGCCAGCGGCGGCTACGTGTGGACCCTGCGCGACGGCGTGGCCGAGGACCGCACCCAGCACGCCTACGGCGCCGCCTTCGTGCTGCTGGCCTACGCCACCGCGAAGAAGGCCGGCCTGGACACCGACGCGTGGATGGACGAGACCTGGCAACTGCTGGAAACCCGCTACTGGGATGCCGCCGCCGGCCTGTACCGCGACGAGGCGACGCCGGAGTGGACGTTCTCCAGCTACCGCGGCCAGAACGCCAACATGCACCTGTGCGAAGCGTTGATCGCCGCCTACGAGGCCAGCGCCGAGCCGCGCTACCTGCAGCGTGCGCTGCTGCTGGCCGACCACATCACCCGCCGCCAGGCGGCGTTGGCCGGCGGCCTGGTGTGGGAGCACTACGACGCCGACTGGCAGGTGGACTGGGACTACAACCGCGACAACCCCAAGCACCTGTTCCGGCCGTGGGGCTTCCAGCCCGGCCACCAGGTCGAGTGGTCCAAGTTGCTGGTGTTGCTGCACGGGCACCTGCAGGCGTCCACCGGCACCGCGCCGGCGTGGCTGCTGCCGACCGCACGGCACCTGTTCGACACCGCCCTGGCGCACGGCTGGGACGCGCAGCATGGCGGCATCGTCTACGGCTTCGCCTCCGGCACCGAAGAGGCGCCGGTGGTCGGCGTGCCCGACGTGGCCGCGGCGCCGACCTACTTCTGCGACGACGACAAGTACTTTTGGGTGCAGGCCGAAGCCATCGCCGCGGCCTCGCGGCTGCTGGCCGCCACTGGCGATGCCGCGTATCGCAACGCCTACGACAAGCTGTGGGCATATTCCTGGGAGCACTTGGTCGACCACCGCTACGGCGCCTGGTTCCGCATCCTCAGCCGCGACAACCGCAGCTACAGCGACGAGAAGAGCCCGGCCGGCAAGACCGACTACCACACCATGGGCGCCTGCCACGACGTGCTGACGGTGATGCGCGGCAGCCAGGCGTTCGCGTAAGCGGATGCGACCTGCACAGAGGTGCAGCGATCCTGCGCCCCTGTTGCCCGTTGTAGGCGCGGCTTCAGCCGCGACCAGGTGTTCCCGGGAAGGCCCGGTCGCGGCTGAAGCCGCTCTTACAAGGGATGCGGCGCACCGTTCGATCCGGCATCTGCACCCACAAAAAAGCCCCGCACATGGCGGGGCTCTGTCGTGACCGCGAACCGCGCGCGATCAGTCGATGTCGAGGAAGCTGCGCAGCTGTTCCGAACGGCTCGGGTGACGCAACTTGCGCAGCGCCTTGGCCTCTATCTGGCGGATGCGCTCGCGGGTCACGTCGAACTGCTTGCCGACTTCCTCGAGGGTGTGGTCGGTGTTCATGTCGATGCCGAAGCGCATGCGCAGCACCTTGGCTTCGCGCGGGGTCAGCCCGGCGAGCACGTCGCGCACGGTCTCGGACAGGTTGATGTTGGTGGTGTTCTCGATCGGGGACTCCACGTTGGTGTCCTCGATGAAGTCGCCCAGATGCGAATCCTCGTCGTCGCCGATCGGGGTTTCCATCGAGATCGGCTCCTTGGCGATCTTCATCACCTTGCGGATCTTGTCCTCGGGCATGTCCATTTCCTTGGCCAGCTCCTCCGGGGTGGCCTCGCGGCCGTACTGCTGGAGCATCTGCCGGGAAATGCGGTTCAACTTGTTGATCGTCTCGATCATGTGCACCGGGATGCGGATGGTGCGCGCCTGGTCGGCGATCGAGCGGGTGATCGCCTGGCGGATCCACCAGGTGGCATAGGTCGAGAACTTGTAGCCGCGGCGGTACTCGAACTTGTCCACCGCCTTCATCAGGCCGATGTTGCCTTCCTGGATCAGGTCGAGGAACTGCAGGCCGCGGTTGGTGTACTTCTTGGCGATCGAGATCACCAGGCGCAGGTTGGCCTCGACCATTTCCTTCTTGGCCTTGCGCGCCTTGGCTTCGCCATAGGCCATCGCGCGGCTGATTTCCTTCAGCTCGGCCAGGCTCAGGTAGGTGGCCTGCTCCACCGCCACGGTGGCTTCCTGCTCGGCGATGATCTGGTCCTTGACGTCGCGCAGCGCCGACGACCACTTCTGCTTGCGCTTGAGCGCGTCGTCGACCCAGGCCACGTTGGTCTGGTTGCCTTCCCAGGAACGGATGAAGTCCTTGCGCGGCATGCGTGCCACGTGGGTGGCCAGGTGCAGCACGCGGCGCTCGTGGTCCTTGACCTGGGCCATGGTGTCGCGCAGCTTGCGCACCAGCACGTCGGTCAGCGGCAGCGGCAGCTTCAGGGTGACGAACACCTCGGCGATGTCGTTGCGCAGCTTGGTGACCAGCTTGTGCTCGGCGCCGTTCTTGGCGTGGGCCTTCTTGAACTTGGCGTATTCGGTGGCCAGCACTTCCATGCGCCGGGCGACCTCGGCCGGATCCGGACCGGTCGGGCCGGCATCCTCTTCGGCGGTGTCGACGTCTTCGTCGTCATCCTCGTCGGCATCGGCATCGGTGGCGCTGTCGTCGTCGGACACCGCGACCGGCGGCGCCGGCTCTTCCTCGATCAGATCGTTGAAGCCGACCACGATCTCGGCCAGGCGCTTCTTGCCTTCCTTGTGCTGCTCGTAGTCCTCAAGCAGGGTCTCCACCGCCAGCGGGAACGCGCCCAGCGCGGCCTGCACCTGGCCGAGACCTTCCTCGATGCGCTTGGCGATGGCGATCTCGCCTTCACGGGTCAGCAGTTCTACTGTGCCCATCTCGCGCATGTACATGCGCACCGGGTCGGTGGTACGGCCACCTTCGGTGTCGAGCGCGGTCAGCGCCGCGGCGGCTTCTTCGGCCGCGGTATCGTCGACTTCGCGGTTGCCGGTGTTGCCGTCGTTGAGCAACAGGGTTTCGGCATCGGGCGCAACTTCATGGACATCGATGCCCATGCCGTTGATCATGCCGATGATGTCTTCGATCTGTTCGGGGTCGACCAGATCGTCGGGAAGATGGTCGTTGACTTCCGCGTAGGTCAGATAGCCCTGTTCCAGGCCCTTGCTGATCAGTTGCTTGATGTCGGATTGCTGGGCAGGACGTTCGTTGGCCATGAGTGCTCGCGCCACCGGCAGGTAGGTGAATGAGTGAACCTAGCATTATAACAGCCCGGACCGCCGCTTGCCGGACGAGGAGCCTGAACGGCTCCGCCAGGAACGCGCCGGCGTCTACGGCCGGAGCAGGAAAGTGACCGGGCCGTCGTTGACCAGGCTGACGATCATATGGGCACCGAAGCGGCCGCTTTCCACCCCTGGCGGGTGTTGCGCGCGGCATAGCTCCAGCAATCGGTTGAAGCCGCGTTCAGCCTCGGCCGGCGGCGCGGCGGTGGTGAAACTGGGCCGCATCCCCGAGCGCGTGTCGGCGGCCAGGGTGAACTGGCTGACCAGCAGCAGGCCGCCGCCGGTGTCACGCAACGAGCGGTTCATGCGACCGCTGGCGTCCGAAAACACCCGGTAGCCGAGCAGGCGCTCGGCCATGCGTTGCAGTTTGGGCTCGTCGTCGCCCGGCTCCACCGCCACTAGCGCCAGCAGACCGGGCCCGATCTGGCCCACGACCTCGCCATCGACGCTGACCGAGGCCTGGGTGACGCGTTGGATCAGCGAGAGCATAGGGCTGGGATTGGGGATTGGGGATTGGGGATTCGGCATCGCCCGCGCGCTTGGCGAACGGCTGCGATCACGCAGGATCATCGCCGAACCGCCGGGATTGGGGAAGCCGGATCGCGTGCCGGCGACGCGATCCGCGATGCCGGTCGGGCAGGCCAGATGCGCCGAGCGGATAAACTGGGCCGATGAAACCCGCGACGCTCGCTTCCCTGCTGTACCGCTGCGCCGCCGCCCTGGCGCGCCTGCCGTGGCCGTGGCTGCGGCGCCTGGCCGACGGCCTGGCCGGGCTGTGGCTGCGCCTGGATGCGCGCGAGAGCCGGGTGGTCCGGCGCAACCTGGAGCTGGCCTATCCGGAGCTGCTGCCCAGCGAGCGCGTGGCGCTGCAGCGCGACGTGCTGCGCTCGACCGCGCGGCAGGCGTTCGAGACCCTGGCGCTGTGGACCCGGCCGCCGGAGCAGAACCTGGCGCGGCTGCGCCTGCGCCACGGCCAGGACCTGTACGACGCGGCGCTGGCCGCCGGCCGCGGGGTGATCGTGGCCGCGCCGCATTTCGGCAACTGGGAGCTGCTCAACCAGTGGCTGGCCTCGCGCGGCGACATCGCCATCGTCTACCGCGCACCGGAGTCGGCCGTGGGCGACGCCTTCCTGCAGTTGGTGCGCAGCGGCGAGCGGGTGCGCCAGGTGCGCGCCGAGGGTCCGGCGGTGCGGCAGTTGTTCAAGACGCTCAAGGATGGCGGCGCGGTCGGCATCCTGCCCGACCAGCAGCCCAAGGCCGGCGATGGCGTGTTCGCACCGTTCTTCGGCGTGCCGGCGCTGACCATGACCCTGGTCAACCGCCTGGCCGAGCGCACCGGCGCCACCGTGCTGTTCGCCTGGTGCGAGCGCGTCGGCAACGACCTGGAGTTCGCCCTGCACGTGCAGCCGGCGCCGCCGGACATCGCCGATGCCGACCCGCTGCGCGCGGCCACCGCGCTCAACGCAGGCGTGGAGCGGGTGGCGCGGCGCGACCCGGCGCAGTACCAATGGACCTACAAGCGCTACACCCTGCGCCCGGACCCGGCCGAGCCCAATCCCTACGCCACCGAGCGCCATCCGCACTAAGAGCGACTGAGGCGCTCGCCTCTGACAAAGCCCGCGCTAATCGTCGTGCGGCTGCGCCGGGCCGGCGAGGATGCGCTGGTAGAACGCCAGGTCCAGCCAGCGCCCGAACTTGAAGCCGGCCTCGCGCACGGTGCCGGCGTGCACGAAGCCGAGTTGCTCGTGCAGGGCGATGCTGCCGGCATTGCTGGCGTCGATGCCGCCGACCAGCACGTGCACGCCGCGCGCCTGCGCGGTGTCGATCAGCGCCTGCAGCAGGCGTCGGCCCGCGCCACGGCCGCGGTGGTCGCGGTGCACGTAGACCGAGTGCTCGACGCTGTACTTGAACGCCGGCCAGGCGCGGAAGGTGCCGTAGCTGGCGAAACCGAGCAGGGTGCCGTCGGCGTCCTCCAGGCCCAGCACCGGGAAGTTGCCGGCGCGCTTGGTCGCGAACCACGCCGCCATGCTTTCCGGCGGGCGCGGCCGGTAGTCGTACAGCGCGGTGGAGTGGACGATGGCGTCGTTGAAGATCTCCAAGATCGCCATGGCGTGGCGCGGTTCGGTGCAATCGACGAGCTGCATGCGGGGGCCGGAGCGGACGCGGTGCCGCACAGTAGCAAGCAACCGGCGGCACGTGCACACCTCCCCTCACGCCGGCGCGTTGCCGCAGCCGCCGATTTGGTTGCATCGGCGGCGCGCGCGAGCGGGCACAGTGCGTTCCATCGCCTGCAGGCTGGCGCGTCCGGCAAAGCGCGCGACAATGGCGCCCGAGCGCCATCGGCGCCGACCGGCACCGCGCCGGGGCCGCCGCGACCGGATGCGGCAGCCTTGAAGCGGCGCCGCCGATCCCCCATCTGGAGTCGTGCATGACCAGCCCCACCGCCCCTTCCGCGCACGCCTTCGGCGATCCTGCCGCGATCCGCAGCGAACGCGCGGCATCGGAGTTGCGTGCCGGGCGCCCGGTCCTGCTCGAAGACGGCAACGGCCGCACCCGCGCGGTGATGGCGCTGGACAGCAGTACCGAACCGTCCTACCTCGGTTTCGCCGAGGCCACCGGGCAGCGGCACTACCTGTTCGTGACGCCGCCGCGGGCGCAGGTGCTGGGCCTGGATGCGCCGCAGGGCGCGCGCATCGCCCTGGCCGGGCACTCCTACGACGCGCTGGCGGCGCTGGCCTACCTGCGCGACGGCCCGGTGCCCGCGCACTGGCAGCCCGGCGACGCGATGGATGCCGGCGCCGCCGAGATCGCGCGCCTGGGCCTGCTGCTGCCGGCGATGGTCGCGGCGGACCTGGGCGCCGACAGCAGCGCCTTCCAGGGCTGCCAGTCGCTGCGCCTGGACGACCTGGAACACGGCTGCGCCCTCGCCGCCTCCGACAGCTACACCCTGGTCACCCGCACCCAGGTGCCGCTGCGCGACCTGGGCCCTGGCGAATTCGTGGTGTTCCGCGGCGGCGTGGCGCAGCGCGACCAGGTCGCGATCGTGATCGGCCAGCCCGACCTGAGCGCGCCGGTCCCGGTGCGCGTGCATTCCTCCTGCCTCACCGGCGACCTGTTCGGCTCGCTCAAGTGCGACTGCGGCGACCAGTTGAGGCACGGCCTGGCCAAGCTCAAGGCGCTGGGCGGCGGCGTGCTGCTGTATCTGGACCAGGAAGGCCGCGGCACCGGCATCGCCACCAAGATGCGCGCCTACGGCTACCAGCACGACGGCCTGGACACCATCGACGCCGACGCGCAACTGGGCTTCGGCGCCGACGAGCGCCGCTACGGCAGCGCCGTGGCGATGCTGCGCGGGCTCGGCATCGGCCGCGTGCGCCTGCTCACCAACAATCCGAACAAGGCCGAGCGCCTGCGCGCGGCCGGCATCGAGGTGACCGAGCGCATTCCGGTCACCGGCACGATCACCGCCGAGAACGAGGGCTACCTGCGCACCAAGGCCGCCCGCGCCGGCCACGCGCTGGACGTGGACGCGCTGCTGCGCGCGGCGCGCTGAACCACCGCCGCGGCCCGGCACCCTCCACCGCCTGCGTGGATCTGGACGGAAACCGCGCCGCGGACAGCGCACGCCCGCCATCGCCGCGTTAGGATCGCAGGCCACGCCGCGCGCCCGCGCCCCGAGACCCCGACGTGATCGCACCGCCGCCCATGGACGACTCCCCCGCCGCGCCCAGCGCTTTCGCCGCCCCCCCGGCGCCCGCGGACTGGCCG
>NZ_NQYT01000008.1:0-84410 GCF_009192935.1 Xanthomonas sp. LMG 12461 | reverse complement strand
TTGCCTCGGCGGTGACCGCCTTCGCGGGCCTGAATCCGTGCCTGCAGGAGTCGGGCGAGCGCAAAGGCCACGTCTGCATCTCGCGCACCGGCTCGCCCCGCTTGCGCGCAGGCCTGTTCATGCCGGCCCTGGTGGCCATGACCCACAACCCGATCATCCGGGCGCTGAAACAGCGGCTGAGCGAACGTGGCAAAACCGGCAAGCAGATCGTGTGCGCCGCCATGCGCAAGCTCCTGCACCTGGCCTACGGCGTTCTCAAATCGGGCACGGCGTTCGATCCGAAAAGGGGCCTTGCCTGCTAGGGGGTGAGACGGTATCTACAAAATGTCTGGTTTGCCTGCCCGCCGATGTTGCTGGACGAGCGCGGCGCACCTCCGTCGCGGACGCTGAGACCGCCAGCCACTATGCTGGTGCATTGTCTGAGCGGACCAGAAGCAGATGGCGAAAGCGAAAACGGCCTATGTCTGCGGCGAGTGCGGCGCCGAATACAACAAGTGGCAGGGCCAGTGCACCGAATGCGGTGCCTGGAACGCGCTGAGCGAGATCGTGCTGGAGAGCGCGGCCACGGCCAAGGCGCCGGCCGCGGCGCGGCGCAGCGGCTGGGCCGGCAAGGCCGAGACGCCGAAGATCACCGCGCTCAAGGACGTGGAGCACCGCGACCAGGCGCGCGTGTCCACCGGCATCGGCGAGTTCGACCGGGTGCTGGGCGGCGGCCTGGTCGAGGGCGCGGTGGTGCTGATCGGCGGCGACCCCGGCATCGGCAAGTCGACCCTGCTGCTGCAGGCGCTGGCGAAGATGGCCGGCACGCTGCCGGTGCTGTATGTGACCGGCGAGGAATCGTTGGGCCAGGTCGCCGGGCGCGCGGTGCGCCTGGACCTGCCGCTGGACGGCCTCAACGCGCTGGCCGAGACCGGCATCGAGCACATCCTGCAGCACGCCAGCGCGGCGCGGCCCAAGCTGATCGTCGCCGACTCGGTGCAGACCCTGTGGACCGAGGCGCTGACCGCCGCGCCGGGTTCGGTCAGCCAGGTGCGCGAGAGCGCGGCGCGCCTGGTGCGCTACGCCAAGGAGACCGGCACCGCGGTGTTCCTGGTCGGCCACGTCACCAAGGAGGGCGGCATCGCCGGCCCGCGCGTGCTCGAGCACATGGTCGATGCGGTGCTGTACTTCGAGGGCGAGAGCGGCAGCCGCTTCCGCCTGCTGCGCGCGTTCAAGAACCGCTTCGGCGCGGTCAACGAACTGGGCGTCTTCGCGATGGGCGAGAAGGGGCTGAAGGAAGTCTCGAACCCGTCGGCGATCTTCCTGTCCGGCGGCAGCGCGCACCAGCCCGGCAGTTGCGTGATGGTCACCCGCGAGGGCACGCGGCCGCTGATGGTGGAAGTGCAGGCCCTGGTCGATGCCTCGCCGCTGTCCAATCCGCGGCGCGTGGCGGTGGGCCTGGAACAGAACCGGCTGGCGATGCTGCTGGCGGTGCTGCACCGCCATGGCGGCATCGTGGTCGGCGACCAGGACGTGTTCGTCAACGTGGTCGGCGGCATCCGCGTGCAGGAGACCGCGGCCGACCTGCCGGTGCTGCTGGCGGTGCTGTCGTCGCTGCGCGATCGGCCGTTGGCGGAAAAGACCATCGCCTTCGGCGAGGTCGGCCTGTCCGGCGAGATCCGCCCGGTGCCCAATGGCGAGGACCGGCTGCGCGAGGCCGCCACGCACGGCTTCAAGCGCGCCATCGTGCCCAAGGCCAATGCGCCCAAGACCGGTACGGTCAAGGGCATGGAGGTGATCGCGGTGGAGCGCCTGGCGCAGGCGCTGGAAGCGGCGAGCGAATAGGCTGCGGCGTCGGCGGGCAGCGGCGCGTCGTCCCCGTGTACTGCGTCGCTTCGAATCGCGATGCGGTGGTGTGCGCGCGAGTGCGGCCCACGTAGACGCGTGGCCGCATCGCGCGGCCTGGTGTGGAGATTTCCGATCCGTATCGTCAGCGACAATGCATCCGCTCGCTGCACGTCGATGCGCGCGACCGGCCGCAGGTCGCAGCCGGCGCCTCTAAGGCGAACGGCGCGCGTCGCCACGCGTGCCGTTGCCGTTGCGGTGCCGCAGGCGCGATGGCGCCCGCGATTGCGTCAATCCTTGCGGTACACCACGCCGAGCTTGTCGATCTCGTCGCCGTCGCGGCCGGTGAAGCCGGCGATGTGCCAGCCGCTGGGCGCGGTGAGCGTGTAGGTCTCGGCGGTCGGCGTGCCGGCGCTGAGGCTGCGGCCCTGGTTGGTGCGCAGGCTCAGCGAGAACAGCCGGGTGTGGCCGTTGTACTGGCCCACGCTCAGCGTGGCCGAGGTCAGCCGCTCGTTGGCTCCCAGGCGCAGCGTGACCGGGTCGCCGCCGCTGCCGCCGTGGGCCAGGGTGCTGCCGTTGTCCAGGCCCAGCGCGATGCCGTCCAGGCGCGAGGCGCCGCGCAGGGTCACGCTGGCGATGGTGCGCTGCTCGGCGCCCTTGGCGATGTCGTTGAACGGGGTGCCGTGCGGGCCGCCGAACTGGTCGCTGGTGCGCACGGTGGTGCCGACCGCCCAGCCGAACTGCGCGGCCAGCGGGTAGTGGTCGGACAGCGGCTTGCCGTCGCTGTCGTAGAAGTTGCCGTCGTCGAGCTTGTAGCGGTTGGCGACCAGGGTCAGCTGCGGCGCGTCGCGGTACAGGATCTTGTCCACCACTTCGCAGTCGTTGGTCGGCGGGGTGCCGCACAGCAGCGGCGCGGCGCCGGCGGCCGGGGCGCTGCCCTTGACCAGTTCCACCCACGTATCGGTCAGGCCGTTGGCGGAAATCAACGCGCGGATGTTGTCGTCGGCGCGGGTGTAGCGCGTGTTGGAGTCCATCATCACCAGCACCGCGTTGCCGGCCGACCAGGTCTGGATGAACTGCGAGAGCTGGCTGATGTTGGCGCGCCGCGCGGCCAGGTCGGCGCTCTCGGTGCCGGCGTTGGGGTGCGCGTTGTACACGTCCAGCAGCACGCCGTCGTCCAGGCGCACGCGCATGTAGCTGAAGCCCTTGGGGGTGAGGCAGTCGGTGCCGTTGCACTTGTCCCACTTGATGCGGGTGAAGTCGTCGAAGCGGTAGTTGCTCAGCGTGTTGAGGCCGTCGCCGATCGCCGCGCCGCCGCTGGTGGGCGTGCGGTAGGGGTGCTTGTCGCCCGCGTACAAGGTGGCGTGATAGTTGAAGTCTTCCTGCACGTTGATCAGGCCGTAGGGCGCCAGCTTCGGTGCGATCTGGGCGGTGTTGGCGGCCGGGTTGCTGCTGGAGATGCCCTGCGGCAGGCCGGCGACGTTGTAGGTGAGCACGTCGAGCACGCCGACGTCCGATTGCGCGTGGACCACGCCGGCGCAGGCCAGGCTCAATCCGATGCCGTAGCTCACGAGGGTGCGTAGATGCTGGATCATGAATCGCCTCTTGCGGGTTGGGAGGAACAGCGGGTGGCGCGAGCGCCAGGGGCGGTGCCGGAAGGCACCGATGCCGCCGCGCGACCGGCCGGGGCCGGCGCACGTGGCGTCATGGGGTCAGGAACTGCGGATCGAGCGCGGCCTCGACTGCGGCGGCGAAGGCGGGCAGCGGGCAGTCGTAGGCGGCGTCGGCGCGGCTGCACTGCGGGATGAACACGGGCGACTCCAGCGGCGGCGCCTGCACCGTCAGCGCGCGGCGTTCGCGCAGTTGCGCCAGGCTCT
This sequence comes from Xanthomonas sp. LMG 12461, assembly GCF_009192935.1. Lineage (NCBI taxonomy): Bacteria > Pseudomonadati > Pseudomonadota > Gammaproteobacteria > Lysobacterales > Lysobacteraceae > Xanthomonas > Xanthomonas sp. LMG 12461. The sequence goes on along the minus strand of NZ_NQYT01000008.1, from coordinate 80,709 downwards.
GCGCGGTGTAGCGCAGGCGGATCACGCGTTCGCCGTCGGCGCGGCGCCAGCGCTCGAACACCAGCGCGCCGCCGGGCACGGTCTGGTCGGGCTGGTAGCCGGGCAGTTGCCAGTGCAGGTCGAGCATGCCGGCCAGCAGGGTCAGGGTGCCGTCGTGGCCGGACAGCACCACCAGCCGCGCCGCGCCGCCGATCGGTTCGGCCCGCGTGGCCTGGCCGCTGCCGTCCAGCAGCGTCGCCAGCAGCCGCGCGGCCAGCGGCGAGGCGGCCATGCGCGCCACCGCCGGCGCGCGCAGGCGCAGCGTGAACTCGGCCTGGTGCGGGGCGAAGACGCGCAGCAGGCTGGCCTCGTCGACGCCGCGCCAGCCCAGCGCGGCGAAGTCCTGGCCGTCGGCCCAGGCCATCAGCAGGCTTTCGCTGAGGCCGGAAGCAGTCGAGGCCGGGCCTTCGATGCCGGGGATCGCGTCGTCGGCATCGCCCAACCGCGCCGGCACCGCATCCAGGCGCAGCTTGCCGCTGCCGACGTCGGCCGGGCAGGGCCGTTGCGCGCACTGCAGCAGCAGTTGCTGCAGGCTGTCGATGGCATCCGCCTGGGCCGCGTTCCAGGCCTGCGCATCGCCGCCGATGCGGCCGGCGATGGCCGCGCGCATCTGCGCCACCGCGGCGGGAGTGCGCAGGGCGGGCGCGCCGTCGAACAGCGGATCGGAGGCATCGTCGGCGACGCTGTGCACCGGATTGGCGCAGCCCGGGGTCAGCGTGCTGGCCAGCGCCTGCGCCGAGGCGAGGGTGCGTTGGGTGCGGTTGGCCCAGTAGTACGCGGCCGCGCAGCCGTCGCCGGCGAACAGCCCCAGCGGCGCATAGCGGGCGCGGTAGTAGGCGCCGAACAAGCGTTCCAGCGCCGCGCCGTTCGCGGTGAGATACCCGGCGGGCACCGCGAAGCGCGGCCAGGGGCGCGCCGAGTAACGCTCCAGTTGCTCCGCGCTGGACATCGCCGCGCGCACGCCGTGGCGCTTGAGGATGACGACTTTTTCCAGCGTGTCCGTCGCGGCCGCTTGCGCACGTGCGGCGGTGCAGGCCAGTGGCGCGAAGGCGAACAGGACGAGGGTGGCGAGGCGCGGCAGCGATGGCATCGGCAAGCTCCAGGCAGAGGCGGTACGCCGCGCGGCGGTGGACGGCGCACGGTGCGGTGGCCGGCGCCCGCGGCGATGCAGGCCGCGGGGCGGGCTGACTGCCGCGCGTGGGCGGCAGCGCGGCGGATCAGAAACGTGCGCGCAAGCCCACCGACCAGGTGCGGCCGTAGTCGGTGTAGCCGCCGAACAGGCGGTCGCCGACGTATTGGCGCTGCACGGCGCCGGTGAGATTGATCGCGTTGACGAACACCGACAGGGTGTCGTTGACCTTCCAGGCCACGTTCGCGTCGAGGCTGCCGAACTTGTCGCTGTTGAGCGTGGCGACGTTGGCAGTGCCGACCGCGTTGACGATGTCGTCGCTCCAGCCATAGCTCACCCGCGCCATCAGCGGTCCCTTCTCGTAGAACAGCACCGCGTTGTAGGTGTTCTTGGCCACGCCTTCGAGGCTGTCGGTGAAGGTGCGGCTGCCGTCGCGATAGGTGGCCTCGCTGTCGGTCCAGGTGTAGTTGAGCTGCATGCCCAGCCCGTCCAGCGGCGCCGGCAGGCCGGCGAAGACCTGCTGGTAGGCCACTTCCACGCCCTTGACGCTGGCCTGGCTGCCGTTGGTCTTGGACGAGAGCAGGTAGGTCTGGCCCTGGTACTGCAGGTTCGACATCTGGGTCTGGATGAAGCGCGAGATGTCCTTGTAGAACACGCCGCCGGTCAGCGCCGAGGTGCCGTCGATGTACCACTCGAAGGTCAGGTCGTACTGCCAGGCCTCGAACGGGCGTAGCGACGGATTGCCGCCGCTGGCGGTGAGGATCTCGCCGCTGGAATTGAAGGTGAGCTTGGACGACAGGTCGGTGAGGTCGGGGCGGGTGATGACCTTGGCCGCGGAACTGCGCAGCACCATGTCCTCGCGCACGTCCCAGGCGGCGTTGAACGAGGGCAGTGCGTTGCTGTAACTGCGTTCGAAGTGCACCGGTTGCGCGCTGCCGTTGACGTCGGCATGGCCGTCGGTGGTCTGCTCGGTGCGCACCAGGCGCACGCCGAGGTTGCCGCGCAGCGCGCGGCCGGCCAGGTCGCCGCCGAAGTCGGCCATCGCATAGGCCGAGCCGATCTTCTCCTTCACCTCGTAGGAGTTCTGCAGGTCGGCGCTGTTCGGCGTGTTGACCAGGTCCGCGGCGGTCGGCCAGGTGCCGAAGAAGCGCGATTCGATCGGCGCCAGCCACTGCCGGGGCAGGTTGCCGTTGGCGTCGGTCAGCATGTCGTCCACCGGCAGCGCGGTGAAGTTGCCAGCCGGGAAGCGCACCCCGGCGATGCTGGTCAGCAGCAGGTCGGCGCGATCGTAGGTGCGCGAGCGCTGCCGGTACTTGGCGCCGAACTTGAGCTCGCGAAAGAAGCCGTCGCCGAGCGCGCGCTTGGCGTCGAACTGCAGCGCGTCCTCCTTGTCGCGCGCATCGATCTCGCGCCACTCCAGGCGGCGCCCGGCCACGCTGGCCGGGTTGGTTGGGTCGAAGCCGTTGGTGAAGCGCCAGTCGGGCACGTCGTCGCCATCGGCCTGCGGCATGTCCACGCGCATCGACAGGGTGGTGCCGCTGCGCAGGCGCGTGCGCCGGATCGGATCGGAGTCGTAGCTGTGCGCCTGCGAGTGGAACGCCACCGCGCCCAGCGTCCACGCATCGCCGCTCCAGGTGCTGGACAGGCGCGCGCTGCGGTTGTCGTCGGTGATCCCGGAGGTCTCGCGCGAGATCTGCACCTGGCCGTTGCGGTAGTCGAAGCCGGCGACGCCGCCATGCGCCACGCGCAGGTTGCTGAGCTTGGCCAGGCTGTCGAAGCCCACGCCCAGGCTGTATTCGTCGTAGTGCACGGTCTGCTTGGCGTAGAGCAGGTCCAGGTTGGTTTCCCAGGCCGCGCTCGGCTTCCACTGCAGCGAGGCGGCGATGCCGGTGCGTTCGCGCTGCTCCAGTTCCAGCGTCGGGCGCAGGCCGGTGGGGACGTAGTTGGCGCCGGGCACGCCCGGCACGCCGTTGCGGTAGTAGTCCCAGCTCACTTCGTTGACCCGGTCCTGGCGCAGGCTGCGCTGCGCGTAGGCGCCGGACAGCAGCAGGCCGAAGGTGCCGTCGGCGTTGACCCAGTTGAACAGGCCGGACACGCGCGGGTCGTTGGCGTGGGTGCGCTGCGCCTGGCTCGACTCCAGCGACACGTTGGTGAGCGTTTTCCCCAGTTCCAGCGGGCGGAACGTGCGCACGTTGACGATGCCGCCGATCGCGCCTTCGTCCAGGTCGGCGGTGGGGCTCTTGATCACTTCCAGGCCGGCGACCAGTTCCGCCGGCAGGGTGTCGTAGCGGAACTGGCGGCCGGTCTGGCCGGAGGTGCGCACGTTCTCGTTGACCGCCATGGTCTGGCCGTTGAGCGTGGTCACCTGGAAGTTGGGCCCCAGGCCGCGCACGCGCACGTACACGCCTTCGCCGCGGTCGCGCACGATCGACACGCCGGGCACGCGCTGCAGCGCTTCGGCCACGTTCTGCGCCGGCAGCTTGCCGATGTCCTCGGCGGCGATCACGTCGACCACGCTGTCGGCGTAACGCTTCTCGCGCAGCGCGGCGCTGAGGCTGCCGGCGTAGCTGCCGAGCACCTGGATGCTGTCCAGTTGCTTGACCGGCGCATCCGCCGACGCCACCGGTGCCGGCGTCGGTGCGGCCGCCATCGCCGCCGGTGCAGTGGCGGCTGTTTCCGCCGGCGCGCTCGCTGCCTCGATCGTCACCGTGGTCGGGGTGAGGAAACGGTAGCGCAGGCCGGTGCCGTCGAGCAGTTGCTGCAGCGCCTGTTCTGGCGCCGCGCCAGCGCGGCTGCCATGGGTCTGCGGGTTGCCGGTGCTGCCGGCGGCATAGACGAACTGCAGGCCGGTCTGCCGCGACAGCGCATTGAGCGCGCGCGCCAGCGGCTGCGCGGGAATCGCCTCGACCGCGATGGGCGCGGTCTGCGCGCCGGCGACGCCGGCGTGCAGGGCGAGGGCGATGGAAAGGAACAGGGTGCGGCGCATCGTCGGGTCCTGTGAGAGCGGGGGTGGTGTGGTGCGCGCGGCATCGCCCATGGGCGTTTGCTTGCGCTGTCCCCGGACTACGAGGCGCGACGACGAAGATCGGGCACCGTTTTTCGATGAATTTTCTGTGACACGTGCGTGGGGGTGCTGGCTTCGCGTGCGCGCACGGATGCGTGCGTGCACGATGCATGTGACGCGCTGATGGCGTGCCGGCCGTCTGGTTTGAAGGATGCGTGCGTCGCGCAGTGCGCGCGACGCAGTTGCCGCGCTACTGCAGGCGCGCCTGTGTCGGCGTGCGGCTGCGCACGTGGATGCCGTCGGCGCTGGTGCGCACCTGCAATGTCGGTTGCGCATCCAGGAAGGCGCGCAACGCGGCGACGTCGTCGCCACGCAGGTTGCCGGTCAGTCGCATCGCCCCGGCGTCGGCGTCGTCGATCAGCAGACGGGTGCGGTTGAGCCGGTTGAAATCCTCGGCGACATTGGCCAGCGGTTCGTCGCGGAACACGATGCGGTGTTGCCACCACGCGTGCATCGCCGCGACGTCCTCGTTGCCCAGTTCGACCCGGCCATCGGCGGTGTCGATGCGCGCGCTCTGGCCGGCGCCGAGATCGGCCAGCATGGGTTGTTGCGGCCGATCCTGGCGCCACACCTGCACGCGCCCGGCCGAGACCTCGATGCGCGCCTGGTCGGGATGCAGGGCGATGTCGAAGGTGGTGCCGATATCTTCCACGCGCAGGCCTCCGGCCTGCACCTGCAGCGGGCGCCGGTCGGCGGCGACCACGAAACTGGCCTGGCCCTGCAGCAACTGCAGCTTTCGGCTCCAGGGGGTCAGCGTGGCGCGTACCTGGGTCTGCGCATTGAGCCGCACCGTGCTGCCGTCGGCCAGTTGCACGCTGCGTTGTTCGCCGAGCGCGGTGCGGTAGGTCTGGCTGCGCGGCCAGGCCCAGCCGACCAGCACCGCCACCGCGCACACCGCGGCGGCCGCGGCCAGACGCCAGCGCGGCGCGGCGTGGGCGCGCGCCGCACGCGTTGGCGCTGCCGCTGTCGCGCGCCGCGTCACGGGCAGGGCGATGACGTTGCCGCTCGCCGTGCCATCGGCGGTGTCGTCGCTGGCGAGCAAGGCGTCCACGTCCAGGTCCATGCCGCGCAGCGCCTCGCCGAGTTCGCCGGCCACGCGCTGCATGGCCAGATACTCGCGCAGATGCTGCGGCGAGGCGGTCAGCCAGTCCAACAACTGCTGTTCCTGTTTCGCGTCCAGCGGCTGCATGCGTTGCACCGCATGCCAGTGCGCGGCATCGGCGATGGCACTGCGCGAAGAGAACGTACTGTCGTTCACCAGCGGTCTCCGCTCTCGGCCAGCGCGCGGCGGCAGGCCGACAACCCGCGCACCACGTGCTTCTTGACCATGTGCGGCGACACGCCCATGCGTTCGGCGATCTGCTTGTAGCTCAGCCCGTCGCGGTACTGCATCACCAGCACCGCGCGGGTGCGCGCGGGCAGCGCGGCGAGCAGGGCCTGCAGGTGCTGCTGGCGCTGCCGCCGGTGTGCGCTGTCTTCCACGTCGTCTCCCGCCGCCAGCAATTGCGAGAACTGCTCCATCTCGTCGATGCGCAGCGGCGCCTGGCGGCGACGCGCGGCCTGTTCGCGCGCCAGGTTCTGCGCGACGGTGTACAGATAGGCTTCGGGATTGGCGATGGCCTCGCCCTGCTGCCGATGCGCGCGCAGCAGCCGCAGATAGGTTTCCTGCACCATGTCCTCGGCGTCTTCGCGTGCGCCACGGCGCACGAAGAAGCCGCGCAGCACCGGGCCGTGTTCCGCGAACATGCGCGCCCATGCGCGTTTGGGGTGAGCCGCCACCGAGCCTGCCTTGTCCCTGGGGTGCGGGGCAGGCTAGAAGCTGCAGATGACGGCGCGGTGACGTGGGCGCGGTGCGTGTGGAAGAAGGCGGCGTTCGCCGCTTCCTGTGGGAGTCGACTGTCATGCAGCCGCGACGCGCGACGTGGTGTGCGTTCCGATGGCGTAATGCGTCGGGACTGAAGTCCCTCCCACAGTGCACCTGGCGGGCTCGCCGCAAGCCCCTGTGGGAGCGGCTTCAGCCGCGATGAGGCGTTGCCGGTGGCGCGTGTCGCGGCTGAAGCCGCTCCGACGAAATCGCGGTGGATGCATCTCGCCGCGACCGCTAGTGCGAATCGCGCGCCACCGCGTCGCCGCTGCCGCCGACCAGGAAGTCCAGGTCGGCGCCCAGGTGCGCCTGCTGCACGTGCTCCACGTAGAGCTTGCTCCAGCCGCGCGTGGGTGCCGGCGGCGGGGTCCATTCGCTGCGCCGGCGCAGCAGTTCCTCGTCGCTGACTTCCAGGTGCAGTGCGCGGCCGGGGACGTCGAGTTCGATGATGTCGCCGTCGCGCACCAGCGCCAGGGTGCCGCCGGCGGCGGCCTCCGGCGAGGCGTGCAGCACCACGGTGCCGTAGGCGGTGCCGCTCATGCGCGCATCGGAGATGCGCACCATGTCGGTGATGCCGGCGCGCAGCAGCTTCGGCGGCAACGGCATGTTGCCGACCTCGGCCATGCCCGGGTAGCCGCGCGGGCCGCAGTGCTTGAGCACCATGATGCAGTCGGCGTCGATGTCCAGCGCCTCGTCGTCGATGCGCGCCTTGAAGTCCTCGATGCTCTCGAACACCACCGCGCGCCCGCGGTGCCGCAACAGGTGCGGCGAGGCGGCCGACGGCTTGATCACCGCGCCGTCCGGCGCCAGGTTGCCGCGCAACACGGCGATGCCGGCCTCCGCGCGCACCGGCGCATCCAGTGGGTGGATCACCTCGCGGTTCCAGCACGGCGCCTGCGCCACGTTCTCGCCCAGGGTGCGGCCGTTGACGGTGCGCGCGTCCAGCGCCAGTTCGCTGCCGAGTTCGCGCATCACCGCCGGCAGCCCGCCGGCATAGTAGAAGTCTTCCATGAGGTACTGGCCGGACGGTTTGAGGTTCACCAGGCACGGCAGCCGCGAGCCGAGCCGGTCCCAGTCGTCCAACTGCAGCGGCACGCCCACACGGCCGGCCAGGGCGAGCAGGTGCAGCACCGCGTTGGTGGAGCCGCCGATCGCCGCATTGACCTTGATCGCGTTGGCGAAGGCGTCGGCAGTGAGGATCTGCGACATGCGCAGATCCTCTTCCACCATCTGCACGATGCGCCGCCCGCTGAGCCGCGCCAGCCGCGCGCGGCGCGCATCCATCGCCGGGATCGCCGCGTTCTCCGGCAGCGACATGCCCAGCGCCTCGACCATGCTGGCCATGGTCGAGGCGGTGCCCATGGTCATGCAGCTGCCCTTGGAGCGCTGCATGCAGGCCTCGGCCTCGACGAAGTCGTCCTGGCTCAGGGTGCCGGCGCGGACCATCTCCGACATCTCGATCACGCCGGTGCCCGAGCCCAGCGGCTGCCCGCGCCAGTTGCCCGACAGCGACGGCCCGCCGGACACGCCGATGGTCGGCAGGTCCACGCTGGCCGCGCCCATCAGCAAGGACGGGGTGGTCTTGTCGCAGCCCATCAGCAGCACCACGCCGTCCAGCGGATTGGCGCGGATCGATTCCTCCACGTCCATGCTGGCGAGGTTGCGGAACAGCATCGCGGTGGGGCGCATCTGCGTCTCGCCCAGCGACATCACCGGGAACTCCAGCGGGAACCCGCCGGCCTCGTAGACGCCGCGTTTGACGTGTTCGGCCAGTTCGCGCAGGTGGCCGTTGCACGGGGTCAGTTCCGACCAGGTGTTGCAGATGCCGATCACCGGACGGCCATCGAACATGTCGTGCGGATGGCCGGCGCTCTTGAGCCAGCTGCGGTAGTAGAAGCCCTGCTTGCCTTCGCGCCCGAACCACGCCTGGCTGCGGCGCGGCGGTTTGCTGGGTGAGCCCATGTCGGCGGATTCCTCGAGTCCAGGACGCCGGGATCCGCCTTGTGCGCAAGCCGCCCCCGGATGCTTTACGCCGGGGATGCTAGCGGGCATATTGATACGTGAAAAATAGCAAATATCTCCGAATGGATATTTGTTTTCATATATCGAAATCCTATCCACCTAGAGCGAAACGGCATGGACAACTCGGCAAGCGCAGCGCCTTCCTCCCTCGGCAACGCAACCTATGGCAGCCTGCACGGGCGCCGCGTCTTCATCACCGGCGGTGGCTCCGGCATCGGCGCCGCGCTGGTCGAGGCCTTCGCCGCGCAGGGCGCGCAGGTGGCTTTCGTCGACGTCGCGGCCGAGGCCAGCGCCGCGCTGGCCGAGCGGCTGGCCGCGGCCGGCCTGACCGCGCCGTGGTGGCGCCGCTGCGACGTCACCGACGTGGCCGCGCTGCAGGCGGCGATCGGCGAGGCGGCGACCGAGCTGGGCGACTTCCACGTGCTGCTCAACAACGTCGGCAGCGACGACCGCCACGCGCTCGACGCGGTGACCCCGGAGTACTGGGAGCGCTGCGTGTCGATCAACCAGCGTGCGGCGTTCTTCGCCATCCAGGCGGTGGTGCCGGGCATGCAGCGGCTGGGCGGCGGTTCCATCGTCAACCTCGGCTCCACCGGCTGGCAGAGCAAGACCGGCGGCTATCCGGTGTACGCCACCGCCAAGTCCTCGGTGAACGGCCTGACCCGCGGCCTGGCCCGCGACCTGGGCGCGGCGCGGATCCGCATCAACGTGCTGACCCCGGGCTGGGTGATGACCGAACGCCAGGTCACCCTGTGGCTGGACGAGGCCGGCGAGCGCGAACTGGCACGCAATCAGTGCCTGCCGGACAAGGTGATGCCGGAGGACATCGCGCGCATGGCGCTGTTCCTGGCCTCGGACGAGGCGCGCGCGATCACCGCGCAGGAGTTCGTGGTGGACGGCGGCTGGACCTGAGCGCGGTCGCGCGGCTGGGCGTCGCGGGGGCACCGGTTCGGGCAGGGCAACAGCGGAGGCGGTATCCGGCTTCGCTCGTCGGGGCTGAAGCCCCTCCCACAAACAGCCGGGCGCTGCTGCTGGGCGGCGCGTTGTGGGAGGGACTTCAGTCCCGACGCGATCAGCCGTCCGCAGGCAGCGACGGCGTGGCCGCCGTCACGGCGACACCGTAGACCGTGGCAGCCGACTGATGCAGCGCCTGCAGCACGATTCGCGCGCCGGGCGACAGCAGCCAGTCGCGGCGGGTGATCAGGCCGAAGGCGTCCATGCGGCAGGACAGCGCCACCGGCACGATCGCCACGCTGCCGTGGTCGGCGAAATGCCGGGCCACGTCCTCGGGCACCACCGCCAGCGCGTCGCCATGCCGCAGCAACTGCGGCAGGACCACCAGCGCCGAGGTCTCGATCACCCGCTTGGGCGCTTCCAGCCCGGCGTTCTGGAACATCAGTTCGAAGCGGTGGCGCAGCACGCTGCCGTCCGGTGGCACGATCCACGGTGCCTCGGCCAGCACCGCCAGCGTCGGCGCTGGCGCCGCCAGCAGCGGATGGCCGGGGCGGGCGATGGCGCAGACCTTTTCCTCGGCCAGCGCCTGGTAGTGCAGGTGGCGCTTGTCGTGCCGCGCGAACAGACGCGCCACCACGATGTCCAGTTTGTTCTGCGCCAGGTGCTCCAGCAGCACGTCGCTGCCGTCCACGCGCAGGCTCACCCGCAGCAGCGGATGCTGCGCGCCGACCTGGGCCAGCGCCGACGGCAGCAGGCTCATCGCCGGCCCGGCGATCGCGCCGACGGCCACGCTGCCGGCATAGCCGGCCTTCAGCGCCTCGATCTCGGCGCCGGCCTCGCCGAGGCTGGCCAGGGCGATGCGCGCGTGGCGGATCATCGCCTCGCCGTACCAGGTGGCGCGCATGCCGCGCGGCAGGCGCTCGAACAGCGGCACCGTCAGCATGTCCTCCAGGTCCTTGAGCAGCTTGGACGCCGCCGGCTGCGACATGTTCAAGGTCTCGGCGGCGCGGTGGATGTTGCCTTCCTCCTCGATCGCCAGCAGCAGCATCAATTGCCGGGTCTTCAGGCGGGCGCGGACGAACCAGGGCGGGGCGGCAGGCATGGCGCTCACAGAGATACGAATGTTCGTATACGTTAAGCCAAAACCGATATTTGTTGCATATAGGTCGTCCGGCCAGAATAGGTCGGGCGCATCGCGCCGCGCGTGTCCCGCGCCGCCCGCTGCGCGTCCGCATTCCGACAGGCGACCGATGCATGCGATTGATCCAGTTGCTCGATGACGCCGGCACGCCCGGCGTCGGTGTGGTGGAAGACGATGGCCGCCAGGTGCGGCTGCTGCGCGAGGTGGCGTCCACCTATGCGCTGGCCAACGCGGCGCTGGCCGCCGGCAACAGCCTGGAGGCGCAGGCGCAGCACCTGCGCGGCGAGCGCGTGCTCGACTACGCCGCGCTGCTGGCCGCCGGTCGCGTGCTGCCGCCGCTGACCCATCCGGACCCGGCGCATTGCCGCGTCACCGGCACCGGCCTGACCCACCTGGGCAGCGCCGCCACCCGCGATGCCATGCACCAGAACCTGCAGCAGCAGGCGGCGCAGGGCACGCTCACCGATTCGATGAAGATCTTCCAGCTCGGCGTGGACGGCGGCATCCCGCGCGATGGCCAGCCCGGCGCGCAGCCGGAATGGTTCTACAAGGGCGACGGCAGCAGCCTGGTCGCGCCGGGCGCGCCGCTGCCATCGCCGGACTTCGCCCTGGATGGCGGCGAGGAGCCGGAACTGGTCGGGCTGTACGTCATCGGCGCCGACGGCGTGCCGTACCGGCTCGGCTTCGCGCTGGGCAACGAATTCTCCGATCACGTCACCGAGCGCCAGAACTATCTGTACCTGGCCCATTCCAAGCTGCGCGCCTGCGCGGTCGGCCCGGAGCTGCGCTGCGGCGCGTTGCCGCGCGACCTGCGCGGCCATAGCCGCATCCGCCGCGGCGATGCGGTGATCTGGGAGAAGCCCTTCGTCACCGGCGAGGCCAACATGTGCCATTCGCTGGCCAATCTCGAATACCACCATTTCAAGTACGCCGCGCACCGCGTGCCCGGCGACGTGCACCTGCATTTCTTCGGTACCGCCACGCTGAGTTTTGCCGACGGCGTGCAGGCGCAGCCCGGCGACCGCTTCGAGATCGAACTGGCCGAGTTCGGCGCGGCGCTGGTCAATCCCTTGCAGCGCGTCGACAGCGGATTCGCCCTGGGCGGCGTGCGCGCGCTGTAGAACCGCACGGAGGTAGGCATGACCCGACGTTTCCAGAGCTACATCGACGGCCGCTGGGTGGCCGGCGACGCCCTCGCTCCCGACGAGAATCCGTCCGACCTGTCGGCACCGGTCGGCGAAGCGGGCAGCCTCGACGCGGCCACGGTGCGCGAGGCGATCGCCGCGGCCAACGCGGCGCAGTCGGCGTGGGCCGCGAGCACCCCGCAGCAGCGCGCCGACGCGCTGGACGCGGTCGGCAGCGAGATCGTGGCGCGCAAGCAGGAACTGGGCGCGCTGCTGGCCTCGGAAGAGGGCAAGACCTTACCGGAGAGCATCGGCGAGGCGGCGCGCGCCGGGCAGATCTTCAAGTTCTTCGCCGGTGAGGCGCTGCGCATTCCTGGCGAGACGCTGGCCTCCACCCGGCCCGGGGTCAACGTCGAGATCACCCGCGAGCCGGTCGGCACGGTCGGCATCATCGCGCCGTGGAATTTCCCGCTGGCGATCCCGGCGTGGAAGATCGCGCCGGCGCTGGCCTACGGCAACACGGTGGTGTTCAAGCCGGCGGAGATCGTGCCCGGCTGCGCCTGGGCGCTGGCCGAGATCCTCAGCCGCGCGGGCCTGCCCAATGGTGCGTTCAACCTGGTGCTCGGCAGCGGCAGCACGGTCGGTCAGGCGCTGGTCGCCGAGCGCGGCATCGATGCGCTGAGCTTCACCGGCTCGGTGCCGACCGGCAACCGTCTGCTCAAGCAGGCCGCCGAGCGCGGGCTGAAGATCCAGCTGGAGATGGGCGGCAAGAATCCGCTGGTGGTGCTGGCCGATGCCGACCTGGACCTGGCAGCGGAGATCGCGGTCAACGGCGCCTACTTCTCCACCGGCCAGCGCTGCACCGCGTCGAGCCGGCTGATCGTCGAACGCGCGGTGCACGACGACTTCGTCGCGCGCGTGCGCACGCGCCTGGCCGCGCTGAAGATCGGCCATGCGCTGGAGCCGGGTGTGGACATCGGCCCGGTCGCCAGCGCCAGCCAGTTCGAACAGGATCGCGACTACCTGCGCATCGCCCGCGAGGAAGGCGCCGAACTGCTCTACGGTGGCGAGGCGCTGGAGTGCGCGCACCGCGGCTACTACCTGCGCCCGGCGCTGGTGGCCGCGCAGCCGCAGCACCGCATCGCCCGCGAGGAGGTGTTCGGCCCGGTCGCCGCGGTGCTGGTGGCCGACGACTACGAGCACGCGCTGGCCTTGGCCAACGACACCGAGTTCGGCCTGTGTGCCGGCATCGCCACGCGCTCGCTGAAGCACGCCACGCATTTCAAGCGGCATGCGCAGGCGGGCATGGTGATGGTCAACCTGCCCACTGCCGGCGTCGACCCGCACGTGCCGTTCGGCGGACGCAAGGCCTCCAGCTACGGCCCGCGCGAGCAGGGCCGGTATGCGGTGGAGTTCTACACCACGGTCAAGACGGCTTACACATCCGCACCATGAACTGATCGAATCAGCGCACGCCGGCCTGGGAGGGTGGGCGGCGCGTCGCGGCCTCCGGGCCCGTCCGCCGCCAGCGTGCCATCAACGAGGAGGGGCTATGCAGAAGCACACGTCGGGAATGTGGGCGCTGGGAATCGCGGCGCTGCTGGGAATGGCGCTGGCCGCGTGTTCCGGCGGCGGCAAGGACGCCGGCAAGGCGCCCGGGCAACTCACCGTCGGTTTCAGCCAGGTCGGCGCCGAGAGCGAGTGGCGCACCGCCAACACCGCATCGATCAAGCAGGCCGTCGCCGATGCCGGCATGAAGTTGAAGTTCTCCGATGCGCAGCAGAAGCAGGAGAACCAGATCAAGGCGCTGCGCTCGTTCATCGCCCAGCGCGTGGACGTGATCGCGTTTTCGCCGGTGGTGGAGTCGGGCTGGGAGACGGTGCTGCGCGAGGCCAAGACCGCGAAGATCCCGGTGGTGCTGACCGACCGCGCGGTGAAGGTGTCCGACGACAGCCTGTACGTGACCCTGATCGGTTCGGATTTCGTCGAGGAAGGGCGCAAGGCGGCGCGCTGGCTGGTCGAGCGCTCGCCGCTGAAGGACGGCGACAAGCCGGTGCGCATCGTCGAACTGCAGGGCACCGTCGGCTCGGCGCCGGCGATCGATCGCATGAAGGGCTTCAAGGAGATCCTGGCGGCGCATCCGCGCTTCCAGATCGTGCGCTCGCAAAGCGGCGATTTCACCCGCGCCAAGGGTAAGGAAGTGATGGAGGCGTTCCTGAAGTCGGAGGGACGCAACATCGACGTGCTCTACGCGCATAACGACGACATGGCGATCGGCGCGATCCAGGCGATCGAGGAAGCCGGCCTGAAGCCGGGCAAGGACATCCTGGTGATCTCGGTGGACGGGGTGAAGGGCGCGTTCGAGGCGATGCAGGCCGGCAAGCTCAACGTCACCGTCGAATGCAATCCGCTGCTGGGCCCGCAACTGGTGCAGGCCATCCGCGACCTCAAGGCCGGCAAGCCGCTGCCCAAGCGCATCGTGGTGGAGGAGTCGGTGTACACCCAGGACCAGGCCGCGGCCGAACTGCCCAAGCGCAAGTACTGAGGCCGCGCGCATGCATCCGCTGGTGCTGGAGGCGCAGGGACTGAGCAAGGCCTATGCCGGCGTGGCCGCGCTGGAGGACGTGGCGCTGCGTTTGCGCGGCGGCGAGATCCACGCGTTGATGGGCCAGAACGGCGCCGGCAAGTCGACTCTGATCAAGCTGCTCACCGGCGTGACCGCCGCCGACGCCGGGCGCATCGTGCTGGATGGCGCGGTGGTCTCGCCGGCGTCGCCGCAGCAGGCGCAACGGCTCGGCATCAGCACCGTGTACCAGGAAGTGAACCTGTGCCCGAACCTGTCGGTGGCCGAGAACCTGTTCGCCGGCCGCTACCCGCTGCGCGGCTGGCTGCGGCGCATCGACTGGCGCCGGGTCGAGCGCGAGGCCGAGGCCGGCCTGCAGCGTTTGGGCATCGCCATCGACGTGCGCCGCGCGTTGGGCAGCTATCCGGTGGCGGTGCAGCAGATGGTGGCGATCGCGCGCGCGGTCGGGGTGTCGGCGCGGGTGCTGATCCTCGACGAACCCACCTCCAGCCTCGACGAAGGCGAGGTGGCCGAACTGTTCCGGGTGATGCGCGCGCTGCGCGATGGCGGCATGGCGATCCTGTTCGTCACCCACTTCCTGGACCAGGTGTACGCGATGGCCGACCGCATCAGCGTGCTGCGCAACGGCCGCCTGGTCGGCGAATACACGCCGGCGGAATTGCCGGCGCCGCAGCTGGTCGCGGCGATGGTCGGGCGCGCGCTCGACCCGGCCAGCGCCGCGGCCGCCGCGGTGCGCGTGGCCGCGCCCGAGGACGCTGCGCCGCTGCTGCAGGCGCAGGGCCTGGCCCGGCGCGGCCAGTTGCAGCCGGTCGACCTGCAACTGCGCCAAGGCCAAGTGCTGGGCCTGGCCGGCCTGCTCGGCGCCGGCCGCACCGAACTGGCGCGGTTGCTGTTCGGGCTGGACCGTGCCGATCGCGGCCGCGTGGCGATCGACGGCCGCGACGTGGCGCTGCGCGGCCCACCCGACGCGATCGCCCACGGCCTGGCGCTGTGCCCGGAAGAACGCAAGACCGAGGGTATCGTCGCCGAACTGTCGGTGCGCGAGAACATCGTGCTGGCCCTGCAGGCGCGCATGGGCCTGCGCCGGTTCCTGGCGCCGGCCGAGCAACTGCGCATCGCGCAGGGCTACGTGGACGTGCTGGGCATCAAGACCGCCAGCCTGGAGACGCCGGTGGGGCTGCTGTCCGGCGGCAACCAGCAGAAGGTGGTGCTGGCGCGCTGGCTGGCGACGCGGCCGCGGTTGCTGATCCTGGACGAACCCACCCGCGGCATCGACATCGCCGCCAAGCAGGAGATCATGACCCGGATCCTGGCCCTGGCCCGCGAGGGCATGGCGGTGCTGTTCATCTCCGC
Source organism: Xanthomonas sp. LMG 12461 (assembly GCF_009192935.1). Lineage (NCBI taxonomy): Bacteria > Pseudomonadati > Pseudomonadota > Gammaproteobacteria > Lysobacterales > Lysobacteraceae > Xanthomonas > Xanthomonas sp. LMG 12461. The sequence goes on along the minus strand of NZ_NQYT01000008.1, from coordinate 65,435 downwards.
CGAGGTCGCCGAGATCGCGCGCATCGCCGACCGCATCGCGGTGCTGCGCGAACGCCGCCTGGTCGGCGAACTGCCCGGCGGTTGCGGCGAGCGGGCGATCTTCGAGCTGATCGCCGGGAGCGCGGCATGAGCGCCACCGCCACGCCCGACACCACCGCATCGCGCTGGTCGGCGCGGCTGCGCGCGCATCCGTTGTTCTGGCCGCTGGCGACGCTGGCGGTGCTGCTGCTCGGCAATGGCCTGTTCGACCCCGGCTTCCTGAGCCTGCAATGGCGCGACGGCCATCTCTACGGCAACCTGGTCGACATCGGCAACCGTGCCGCGCCGCTGGCGCTGGTGGCGATGGGCATGACCCTGGTGATCGCGGTGCGCGGCCTGGACATCTCGGTCGGCGCGGTGGTGGCGATCGCCGCGACGGTGGCGGCGTGGATGATCGGCGGCGGCGAGCACAGCCGCTTCCCGCTGTGGGCGGTGCTGCTGGCACCGCTGCTGGTGGCGGCGCTGTGCGGGCTGTGGAACGGGCTGCTGGTGGTCAAGGTCGGCATGCAGCCGATCATCGCCACGCTGATCCTGATGGTGGCCGGGCGCGGCATCGCGCAGCTGATCGGCGACGGGCAGATCCTGACCATCTACTACCCGCCTTATTTCTATCTCGGCAACGGCTTCCTGCTCGGCCTGCCGTTCGCCTTGTTCGTGGTCGCCGCGGTGTTCGCGGCCTTGCAACTGCTGCTGGGGCGCACCGCGCTGGGCCTGTTCGTGCGCGCCATCGGCCACAACCCGCGCGCGGCGCGGGTGGCCGGCGTGCGCGCGCGGCTGATCGCGGTGCTGCTGTACGTGTTCTGCGCGTTCAGCGCCGGCCTGGCCGGGTTGCTGATCAGCTCCAACGTCAAGAGCGCCGACGCCAACAACGCCGGGCAACTGATGGAACTGGACGCGATCCTCGCGGTCACGCTCGGCGGCACGCTGCTCGATGGTGGCCGCTTCAGCCTGGCCGGCAGCGTGATCGGCGCGTTGATCATCCAGACTCTGACCGCGACCATCTACGCCTTCGGCGTGCCGGCGCAGGTCACCATGCTGATCAAGGCGCTGCTGGTGTTCGCGGTGATGCTGCTGCAATCGCCGACCTTCCGCGCCCACCTGCGCGGCTGGATCCGGCGGCCGCCGCCGCAGGTGCGGCCATGAGCGCGGCGGCTCCACGCCCGGTTGGGTCCGGCCTGCGCAAGGCTGCGGGCGTGCTGCAGGGCGCCCGCCTGCCGCTGGCGATCACCGTGGCGCTTTTCGTGGCCATGCTCGCGGCCGGCGGCGTGCTCTACGACGGCTTCCTGGCGCCGCAGGTGCTGGCCAATCTGCTGATCGACAACGCCTTCCTGTGCATTGCCGCGGTGGGCATGAGCCTGGTGATCCTCAGCGGCGGCATCGATCTGTCGGTGGGCGCGGTGCTGGCGTTCACCACCGTGCTGTCGGCATCGCTGGTCGAGCGCCATGGCTGGTCGCCGCTGGCGGCGATCCCGCTGGTGCTGCTGCTCGGCAGCGTCTTCGGTGCGTTCATGGGCCTGCTGATCCAGCGCTACCGCCTGCAGCCGTTCGTGGTGACCCTGGCCGGCATGTTCCTGGCGCGCGGCGCCAGTTACCTGATCAGCGTCGATTCGATCCCGATCACCGACCCGCTGTACACCGCGATCGCGCAGGCGCGGCTGCCGCTGGGCGGCGACGCGTCGCTGTCGGTCGGTGCGTTGATCGCGCTGGCGATGGTGGCGCTGGGCATGTGGCTGACCCAGTGCACCCGCTTCGGCCGCTGCGTGTACGCGCTCGGCGGCAGCGAGGCCTCCGCGCGGCTGATGGGGCTGCCGGTGGAGGCGACGCAGGTGCGCGTCTACGCCTTCAGCGGTTTCTGCTCGGCGCTGGCCGGGGTGGTGTGCACGTTCTACATGCTGTCCGGTTACAGCCTGCATGCGCAGGGTCTGGAGCTGGACGCCATCGCCGCGGTGGTGATCGGCGGCACCTTGCTCGCCGGCGGCAGCGGCTACGTGATCGGCACCCTGTTCGGCGTGCTGATCCTGGGCGCGATCCAGACCCTGATCGTGTTCGACGGCACGCTCAGTTCGTGGTGGACGCGCATCGTGATCGGCGGCCTGTTGCTGCTGTTCTGCCTGCTGCAGCGGTTGCTGACCCGGCGCCTGCCGCAGGGTGCGGCGAGCGAGTGAGCGGCACGGCGGCGTAGAATTCGGCAACCGCAACCGGAGCGCCGACATGCTGACCATCTGGGGCCGCCACAATTCGAGCAACGTGCGCAAGGTACTGTGGTGCGCGGAGGAGATCGGCCTGGCCTACACCTCCATCGAGGTCGGCGGCGCGTTCGGCGGCAACGATCAGCCGGCCTATCGCGCGCTCAATCCCAATGGCCTGGTGCCGGCGATCGAGGACGATGGCCTGGCGCTGTGGGAATCCAATGCCATCGTCCGCTACCTGGCCGCGCGCTACGCCCCGGGCACGCTGTACCCGCAGGACCCGGTGCTGCGCGCGCACGGCGACAAGTGGATGGACTGGACCACCTCGCGCTTCGCCGGCGCCTTCCGCGATCTGTTCTGGGGTGTGTTGCGCACCGCGCCGGAACAGCGCGATGCAGCCAGGATCGCCGCCGCGCTGGAGCAATCGGCCGAGCTGTTGCACACCGCCGACGCCGCACTGTCGCAACAGCCCTGGCTGTCGGGCGAGCACTTCGCCATGGGCGACATCCCGCTGGGCAGCTTCGCCTATGCCTGGTTCGAGATGCCGATCGAACGCCCGGCACTGCCGCACCTGCACGCCTGGTACCAACGTCTGCAGCAGCGCCCGGCGTACCGCAAGGGCGTGATGACGGCGCTGACCTGAGTGCGGCGTTTCCGGCGGGGGACGGTGCCGTCGCGGCGGTGGCCATGCCCGTCAACCGCTCGCTCCCACCTGACGGCAAGGAGCCGCCACCCGTGATCGAACCTCCCAAGATCGTGCTCTGCATTCCCGGCCCATGGCCGGATCGCGCGGACCTGCTCGCGCGCATCGTCCAGGACAGCGGCGGCTACCTGTTCGCCGGGCACGTGCTGATGCACATGGACAGCGGCCAGGCATGCGAACTGCAGTACGAACCGCACGATGCGCGCATGGCCGGCGCGTTCGCCGCCGCCGGCCCGCACTGGCGCGGCTCGGCCGACATGGCCCGCATCGGGACGCACGCCTCGGTCGTCTACCTGATCGGTGCCGGCGGCTCGCGGGTGCGTGCGGAGACGATGATGCGCGCAGCCGCAGCGTTGCTGGACGCCGGCGGCCTGGGGGTGAAGGTGGAAAGCAGCGGCGTCGCCCACAGCCCCGCCGACTGGCGGCAACTGTGCGCGGACCTGTCGCTAGGCAGCGCCCACCGCGCCTATGTGTTGAACATCACCGGCGAGCAGGTCCACTCCTGCGGCATGCACCAGTTCGGCATGAAGGACGCGATCGTCGCGGCGCAGGCGGCATCCGACCCGGTCGCCCTGCTGCACACCTTCACCTGCTACCTGTTCAACGAAGCGCCCGACGTGCGCGCCGGCCATACCTTCTCGGTCGCGGCGGATGCGCCGCGCTACCGGATCCAGGCCGAAGCCAGCAGCCAGTTCCAGCCCGGCGACCTGTTCGCCAATCCCTATGGACTGTGGCGGCTGACGCCGCTCTGACGCCGCGTTGCTTCCTGCATCCGTGTGCGGTGTCGGCGACGCGCCGCCGAACGCGTGCGCGCCTCAGGGTCTCCCGCCCGCCACCGCCGGCAGCGCGTCGCCGCCCGCGCGGCGCATCACCCAGTTGAACAGCGGGGTGGCCATCAGCGTGGAGGTGATGGCCATCAGCACCAGGATCGAGAACAGGCCCTGTTCGATCACCCCGGCCTGCAGGCCGATGTTGATGATGATCAGCTCCATCAGGCCGCGCGCGTTCATCAGTGCGCCGATCGCCATCGCATTGCGGTTGGTCTCGCCGCTGATCCGCGCCGCGGCCCAGCAGGCGATGCCCTTGCCCAGGAACGAAGCCAGCAGCACCGCGCCGGCGGCCAGCAGGATCTGCGGGTCCAGCAGCACGCTCAGCTCGGTCTTGAGCCCGGAGAAGGTGAAGAACATCGGCAGCAGGAACACCACCACGAACGGCTGCAATTGCTCGCGCAGCTTTTCGGTCAGTGCGCCCTTGGGCAGGCAGGCGCCGAGCAGGAAACCGCCGAACACCGCGTGGATGCCGATCGCGTCCATCGCCCAGGCGCTGACGCAGAACAGCATCAGCACCACGGCCAGCACCCCGGCGCTCAGCGGCTGCTCGGGGCGCACGTGGTCGGCCAGGCGGCGCAGCCAGTGGCGGCCGACCAGCAGCATGAACAGCGCGTAGCCCACGCCGCCGCCGATCGCCAGATAGGCGCTGCCCCAGCTGCCGCCGAAGCTGGCCAGCACCAGCGCGAGGATGCACCAGGCCGCGGCGTCGTCGACCGCGCCGGCGGTCAACGCCAGAGTGCCCAGCGGGCTGCCGGTGAGGCCGCGCTCGTGGATGATCCGCGCCAGCATCGGGAACGCGGTGATGGCGATGGCCGCGCCCAGGAACAGCGACGCCTCCAGCAGCTTGGCCTTGGCCGAGAACAGCCCGGGCACGTGCAGCAGCCATGGCGCCAGCACGAAGGCGAGCACGAACGGCACGGCGATGCCGGCCAGCGACACGCCCATCGCGCTGCGGTAGCGCGTGCGGAAGTGCTCGCCACGGAAATCGGTGCCGACCAGGAACATGTACAGGCCCACGCCGAACTGCGCGGCCACGTACAGCATGTCCAGGGTCGGCTTGGGGAACAGCGCCTGCTGCAGGTCCGGCAGCAGCGCGCCGAACAGCGACGGCCCCAGCGCCACGCCGGCGATCATCTCGCCGACCACCTGCGGCTGGCCCAGGCGCCTGGCCAGCAGGCCGACCAGCCGGCACACCAGCAGGATCACCGCCGCCTGCAGGAAGAAATACACCGACATCTGCGGGGTGGTCATGGGCGGCCGTCCTGGAAGTGTCGGCGGATGATAGGAGGCCGTGGCGATGAAATCCACGCGGCCGCGCCGCACATGGTGGGGCGGGGCGCGTTTGCGGTATGGTGCCTGGCGCGCGCGCATGGCGCAGGCCGTACACGCATGCGGGCCGACACCGCAGGACGCACCGGGGAGCGAAGCGATGAGCAAGGGATGGACGCGGCGGCAATGCCTGGGCGCCGCTGCCGCGGGCGCAGTGGCCGGCGTGCTGCCCGGGGCCGCCATCGCGGGCGCCGCCGCTGCCGGTGCGGACGATGCCGACGCGCTGTACCGGCGTGCGTTGGTGCTCGACGCCAACGCCCTGGCCTCGATCGGGCAGGTATTCGATGGCCCGGATGCACCGCAGCTGTTGCAGCAATTGCGCGACTCCGGCGTGTCGGCGCTGAAGACCACGCTGGGCGGTGCGGCCGGCGACTTCGAGACCGCCGTGCAGGACATCGCCGCCGCGCAGGCGCTGGTCGAGCGCTATCCGCAGCATTTCCTCAAGGTGCTGCAGCCGGCCGACCTGCGCCGCGCCAAGCGCGAGGGGCGCGTCGCGCTGATCTTCTCCTTCGAATCGGCAGCGATGCTGGAGGACAAGCCCGCGCGCATCGACCTGTTCCGCCAGCTCGGGGTGCGGGTCATGCAACTGACCTACAACCGCACCACGCCGTTCGGCGTGGGCTGCCTGGACGGCGACACGGGCGGCGTCACCGCGCTCGGCCGCGACGCCATCGCGCGCATGAACCGACTCGGGGTGGCACTGGATCTCAGCCATTGCAACCTGCAGACCACCCGCGACGGCATCGCCCTGTCGCAGCGCCCGCCGGTCATCACCCATGCCGGCTGCGCCGCGGTGTTCGTGCATCCGCGCAACAAGCAGGACGCCGAACTGCGCGCGCTGGCCGACAAGGGCGGGGTGATGGGCGTGTACATGCTGCCGTTCCTGACCGAGGACAGCCGCCAACCGCAGCTGGCCGACTACATGCGCCACCTGCTGCACGCACTGGACGTGTGCGGCGAGGACCATGTCGGCATCGGCACCGACTCGCTGTTCTTCCCGATCACCGAGCAGGACCGGCGCGCCTTCGAGGAAGACCTGGTGCAGCGCCGTCGCGACGGCATCGGCGCCCCGGGCGAGAACCGTCTGCCCTATCTGCCCGACGCCAATACCCCGCGCAAGCTCGAACGCGTCGCCGACGCGCTGCTGCGCCAGGGCTACAGTGCCCGGGTCGCCGAGAAGGTGCTGGGAGCGAATTTCGAACGGGTGTTCGGCGAGATCTGGAGTGTGTGACGCTGTGCTGTGCGCAAAGGACCTGCGTGACGCCCCGGTAGGTGGTGCGTTGCACGCGGCGTCGTTCACCGTTCCAGCGGCGCCGCGCCGCCCGCATTGACCGGGCCCTCGCACAGGTTCAGACTTGCGGCCACATTTCCACCCGAACGTCCACGCCGCCATGGCCCACGCACCGCTGCTGATATTGCCCAACGCCCTGCGCGTCAGCGCAGGCCGGGTGCGCCTGCCTGAAGGAGTGGTCGACGCCGTGCGCTAACGCCGGCCATCGCCGATCCGCCGCAGACAAGCACCCGATGGGTGCTTTTTTATTGCCTGTTTTTCGCTGTTCCACCGTTCCGACACGCCAAGGAGAACGTGCCATGCACTACGCCGCCGAACCCGAAACCTAGCCGCATGCCCGCCTCGCCAACCGGGGCATGCGGCGTCCCCCGTGTTGGCAATGCGGAGTCTTTCTCATGAACACGAACACCCTTTCCAGCTGGCGCAATCTCGGCATCATCGCCCACATCGACGCCGGCAAGACCACACTCACCGAACGCCTGTTGTGGGCCGCCGGTGCGATCCATCGTGTGGGCGAAGTCCACGACGGTGCCGCCACCACCGATTTCTCGGACATCGAACGTGCGCGCGGCATCAGCATCGGTGCGGCTGCGGTGCAGGTGCAGTGGGCGCCGGCCGGGCAGCCGGCGCATCGCCTGACCCTGATCGATACCCCCGGACATATCGATTTCGCGATCGAGGTGGAACGCTCGCTGCGCGTACTCGACGGCGCGGTCGCGGTGTTCTCCGCGGTCGACGGCGTGCAGCCGCAATCCGAAACCGTGTGGCGGCAAGCACGCCGCCACGGCGTGCCGATGCTCGCGTTCGTCAACAAGATGGACCGTGCCGGTGCCTCGTTCGACGGCGTGCTGGCGCAGTTGCGCAGCAAGCTCGACGCGACGGTCTGGGCGGTCGGCGTACCGGTGTCGGGCGACTCCGGCTTCGACGGCTGGAGCGACCTGGTCGACGGCCGCCTGCTGAGCTGGGACGACGAGGGGCACCTGCATGCGCGCGCCTGGCAGGCCGAAGAGGCGGCCGCGTTCGCGGACGCACGCGAGCAGTTGATCGCCGCGGTGGCCGAGCACGACGAGGCGCTGGCGCAGGCCTATCTCGAGGAACGCGCGATCGACGCCGAGCTGCTGCGCGCCGCCTTGCGCCGGGCCACCCTGGCCGGCGCCGGCGTGCCGGTGCTGGCCGGCTCGGCGTTCAAGCGCAAGGGCATCGAGCCGTTGCTGGACGCGATCGTCGACTGGCTGCCGTCGCCGCTGGACCGCCCGCCGGTCGTCGCCCGCGCCGATGCGGACACCGATGCCGGTGCCGAAGACGGGCACGAGACCTTGCTGGCGCCGGATCCGTCCGGTCCGCTGGCGGCGCTGGTGTTCAAGTTCGCGCATACCGCGCAGGGGCCGTTGGCGTTCGTGCGCGTGTATTCGGGCACCTTGCGCGTCGGCGACACGGTGTGGGCGTCGCATGCACGGCGTCCGCGCCGGGTCGGGCGGTTGGCGGTGGTGCAGGCGCAGCGCACCCACGACGTGGCGCAGGCGCAGGCCGGCGAGATCGTCGCCGTGCTCGGCTGGAAGGACGCGGTCAGCGGCGAGACGCTCAGCGGCGTGCAGGCGCGGTGGGTGCTGGAACGCATCCGCACGCAACCGCCGGTGCTGGCGTGGCGGCTCGGCGCGGCCAACGCGACCGACCTGGTCCGGCTGGGGCAGGGCCTGGCGCGGTTGGCGCAGGAGGATCCGTCCTTCCGCGTCGACAGCGATCCGGAGACCGGCGAAGCGGTGATCTGGGGCATGGGCGAGCTGCACCTGGAGGTGATGGTCGAGCGCTTGCGCAGCGAGTGGCACGTGGACGTGCGCACCGGTGCGCCGCGCGTGGCCTACCAGGAAACGCCGCGCGCGGCCGCGCTGGGCGTGGCGGCACGGCTGTCCAAGCAGAACGGCGGCCAGGGCCAGTTCGCGCAGGTGGTGCTGGATGTGCTGCCGCGCGCGGACGGTGCAGTCACTTTTGTCGACCGCAGCCGTGGCGGGGTGGTGCCGAAGGCCTTCGTCGCCGCCACCGAGAAGGGTGCGCGTGCGGCGCTGGCGCAAGGCCCGCTCGGCCATCCGGTGGTCGGCGTGGAGGTGGTACTGGTCGATGGCCAGGCGCATGCGGTGGATTCGTCGGACCTGGCGTTCCAGCGCGCGGCTTCGGACGCGGTGAAGGCGGCGCTGGCGCAGGCCGGCACGCTGCTGCTGGAGCCGGTGATGGCGGTGGCGATCGATGCGCCTGCGCACAGCGTTGGCGACGTGCTCGGCGATCTGCAGCGGCGCGAGGGGCGCGTCGTGGCGATCGAAGAGCGCGGCTCCCGTGCCGAGGTGGTCGCGCAGGCGCCACTGGCGCAACTGCAGGCCTATGCCACGGCGTTGCGTTCGCTGACCCAGGGACGGGCATCGGCGAGCATGACCTTCGACGGCTATGCGCCGGTCAAGGCCGCGTGAGCCGCGTTGCCATCTGGCAATGCGGCAGGAGAACGAGGAGCCGGTTCGCCGGCTCCTCTTTTTTTGTCCGCGCTTGCGTCGACGCCGCGATCCAGGCTTCATAGCCGGCCCCGATCGCCGGAGCCGCTCATGCATCGCCGTCTTGCCCTGCTGACCTTGTTCGCCCTGTCGCCGGTACTCGCCGCGGCACAGCCGCCGGGATGCGCGACGCCGCTGCAGATGGCCGAGCGCCTGTACAAGGCGCGCGATTTCTACTGGCAGCCGCAAAACCTGGACGGCTTGCTGACCCCATCCTTTGCGCACGCGCTGCAGGCCGACCAGCGCTGCGCGGCGCGCGAGGGCGTGTGCCGGCTGGACTTCGACCCGTGGACCAGCGCGCAGGACGGCGACATTCAGGGCGCGCCGACCTTCACCCTGGTCTCGGGCGGTTCGCAGGCCACCGTGGTGGAGGTGCGCATGGACTACCGCTTGGCGCTCGGCGGTCGTGCCGCGCGGGCGCAGTCGGTCAAGATCGAACTGCAGCGCCGCGGCAACGGCTGCTGGGCGGTCAGCGACCTGATCGCGCCGGATGGACAATCGCTGTTCGCGCTGCTGACCGACGCGCAAGACTAGGCGCGCAGCGCGGCGCGCCGCATAGGAGTCCAAATCCCTTTTTGGAATTGGCGAGGAGTGGCTGCGCTGCGCGGGCCGACCCTCACCCCAACCCCTCTCCCGGGGGGAGAGGAGCTAGGAGCGCGGCAAGGGCCTGGGGCTACTGCAGCTTCAGCATCACGATCGCCTTGGCCGGCAGCGCCACCTGCAGCGTGTCGCCCTGCACGCGCGCGCCGGCGAAGGCGGCCGGGCGTACCGCCTGCGGCTGGGCGAAGGTGTTGAGCGCGTCGATGGTCGGTGCGGTCAGGATCTGCCCGTCGACGCCGCGCGCCTGCACCCCATCAAGCTGCACCGCGACGTCGGCGCTGCGGTTCGGGTCCAGATTGGTCAGCGCCACGTACACGTGCCCGTCCTTGGCCCGCACCGCCGAGCCGTGCACCGCCGGCACCGTGTAGCCGGCATGCCGATAGTCCGGCGTCGTGATCTGCAGCGGCAGCGCGGTCGCGTCCTGGTACGGCTTGTACAGCATGAAGACGTGGTAGGTCGGCGTCAGCAGCATCCTGTCGCCGTCGGTGAGGATCATCGCCTGCAGCACGTTGACCATCTGCGCGATGTTGGCCATGCGCACGCGGTCGGCATGCTGGACGAAGATGTCCAGGTTGAGCGACGCCACCAGCGCATCGCGCAAGGTGTTCTGCTGGTGCAGGAAACCCGGGTTCACGTCGGGCAGGCCCTTGTACCAGGTGCCCCATTCGTCGACCACCAGCGCGACCTTCCTGTCCGGGTCGTACTTGTCCATGATCGCGCTGTGCTTGCTGATCAACTCGTCCATCCGCAGCGTGCGCGACAGCGTTTCGATCCACGCCGCCTCGTCGAAGCTGGTGGAGGAGGCGCGCGGCGGCCAGCCGCCGGGCACGGTGTAGTAGTGCAGGCTCAGGCCGTCCATGAACTTGCTGGCCTCGCGCATCATCACCTCGGTCCAGTGGTAGTCGTCTTCGTTCGGGCCGGGCGCGATCTTGAGGATCTTCTGGTCGGCCGGCGCCTTGACGAAGGTCTGGTAGCGGCGGAACACGTCGGCGGCGTACTCGGCGCGCATGTTGCCGCCGCAGCCCCACAGTTCGTTACCGACGCCGAAGAACGGCACCTTCCACGGCGCCTGGCGGCCGTTGCGGCGGCGCTGTTCGGCCAGGGTCGAGCGCGTGGGCGCGGTCATGTACTCCACCCACTGCGCCATCTCGTCCGGCGCCGCGTCGCCGACGTTGCCGGCCACGTAGGCCTGCGTGCCGAGCAGTTCGGTGAGGTCCATGAACTCGTGGGTACCGAAGCTGTTGGGTTCCTCCACGCCGCCCCAGTGGGTATTGACGCTGGTCGGGCGCTGGCTGCGCGGACCGATGCCGTCGCGCCAGTGGTATTCGTCGGCGAAGCAGCCGCCGGGCCAGCGGATGTCGGGGACATCCAGCGCCTTCAGCGCGGCGACCACGTCGTTGCGGTAGCCGCGGGTGTTGGGGATCTTCGAGTCCGGGCCGACCCAGACGCCGCCGTAGATGCCGTTGCCCAGATGCTCGGCGAACTGTCCGAACAGGTGGCGCGACACCGCGGCGCCAGGGCGGTCGGCACGCAGCGTGCCGCGCACCTCGACGTCGGCGGCCTGCGCCAGTGTGGCGGCCAGCGCCAGGCCGAGCGTCGCGGCGATCAGCGGCAACCGTCGCCAGTGTGCCGCACGCTGCTGCAGGAAACGGGGCGAACGCATCGGGAGCTCCTTGTCGGGTAGGGCGGCGCCGTCGCCAGCGTCGCGTGGGAGTGACGGCCAGCGCGCGGCCTTGGCCATGAAGCCCAGGCGCTGCCGCATTCGGGGCGCGCACCCCCCGGCACGATCGCTTCCGCGCCTGTCCCCGGTGTGCCCCGCTCCCGAGCATAGAAGACACGTGGAGGGCGAACCAATGCCCAAATGCGAGGCCGCCATATCGGAATTGCAATGCGCGGCACGGCGCCGCACGCGGTGTGTTGCCAGAACGTGCGCGGTATCGCACAGCGCGCTGTCGGCGCTCGCGCGGCGATGGCCGTGTCGCGCCATCGCTGGTTATGCTGCGGACCCCGCGCATGCGCACCGACTTCCAAGGCTCCTGCATGTCCTCGCTCTTCGGTCATCTTCCCGACGGTACCGCCATCCAGCGCATGGTCCTGGACAGCGGCGACGGCCTGCGCGCCGAAGTGCTGACCTATGGCGGCCTGCTGCGCAGCCTGCGCCTGCAGGGCACGCACGGCGAGACCGAACTGGTGCTGGGGCTGCCGACGCTGCAGGACTACCTGCAGGACCCGGCCTACCTGGGCGTGCTGGTCGGGCGCTTCGGCAACCGCATCGCCGGGTCGGCCTTCACCGTCGATGGCCGGCACTACGCGGTCACCGCCAACGAGGGCGCCAACCATCTGCACGGCGGCGCGCTGGGCTTCGGCCGCCGGGTGTGGACGGTGTCGGCGCAGACCGAGCGCATGCTGCAGTTGCGCTACGACTCGCCGGCCGGCGAGGAGGGCTATCCGGGCAACCTGTCGGTGGAGGCGACCTACCGCGTCGAAGACCGTTGCCTGAGCGTCGAGTTCGTCGCGCAGACCGATGCGCCGACCCCGCTCAATCTCACCCACCATCCCTATTTCAACCTGGCCGGCGATGCCGCGGTGCCGGCCGCGGCACAGTGGCTGCGGGTGCCGGCCGACCGTTACCTGCCGGTGCGCGATGCGGCGCTGCTGCCGCGCGGCGAGGTCGCCACGGTGGCCGGCACGCCGTTCGATTTCCGCCAGGCGCGTGCCATCGCCGACAAGGACATCGCCGCCGATCCGCAGCTCTCGCTCAGCGCCGGCTACGACCACTGCCTGGTGCTGGCCGACGGCCACGACTGCACCGCGCTGCTGTATTCGCCGCACAGCGGCGTGGCCATGCGCATCGCCAGCCCGATGCCGGCCGTGCAGCTGTACGAAGGCCAGGGCCTGGACCGGCAGCATCCGGCGCTGGGCCGCGGTATCTGCCTGGAGCCGCAGGGCTATCCGGACGCGCCGAACCAGCCGGGCTTTCCCGATTGCATCCTGCGTCCCGGCCAGGTCTATCGGCACCGCATCGACTATCGCTTCGCCGAGGTCGGCCGCGGCGCCGACTGGGCGGCGGTGGAGGCGGCGTTGGCGGAGCAGGGCGGCGGTTGAGGCGTGGGACGTCGCAGGCGTGTCTGAAGCCGCGACCGGGCCTTTCCCGGTGTCACCCGTCGCGGCTGAAGCCGCTTCTACGGGAAGACGGGGCCGCTACTGCGCGTGCCCCAGCACCAGTTCGATCACGAACTTGCTGCCGAAGAACGACAGCAGCAGGAGCACCATTGCCGCCAGGGTCCAGTGCACCGCCTTGACCCCGCGCCAGCCGTAGCGCCAGCGGCCGAACAGCAGCGCGCCGAACACGATCCACGACAGCACGCTGAGCACGGTCTTGTGCACCAGCCGCTGCGCCAGGAAATCCTGCACGAACAGCACCCCGGTCAGCAGGGTCAGGGTCAGCAGGATGAAGCCGACCACGATGGTGCGGAACAGCAGCGTTTCCAGCGCGGTCAGCGGCGGCAACGCGCGCAGCCAGGGATGGAAGTCGCGGCGTCGCAGCGCGCGTTCCTGCAGCCACAGCATCACCGCCAGCAGGGCGGCGATGCCCAGCGTGGCGTAGGCCAGCAGCGCCAGCCAGGCGTGCAACTGCAGCCGCCAGTCCAGCACCGGCGCCGGCTCGTGGCCGTAGCCGTGGTAGGCCAGCAGCAGCGCCGCCGACAGCGGGAACACCACCACGCCCAGCGCGGCCATGCGCCCGCTGGCGCCGACCAGGGCGGTCATCAGCGCCATGCCCAGGCTGACCAGCGACAGCGCGGCGAAGAAGTGCATGTCCGGGCCGCCGGCGGTGTGCAGGGCCACCTGCACGTGATAGCCCGCGTGCAGCGCCACCGCCGGCAGCGCCGGCCACAGCCAGGCGCGGCTGCGGTCCACCCGGTCGCGCACCACCGCGGCGATCAGCAGGCCGGTGGCGGCCAGGTACAGCAGGGTGGCGAGGACGGTGATGAGCATCGCGCCAGTTTCGCATATCGGGCCAGCCGCCGTGACGGCGCCGCCGGGGATCGCCGGCGCGCCCGGCTATAATCGACGGCCGTTTCCCGTCCGCGACCCGCCCGCATGTTCGAATCCCTCACCCAACGCCTCTCCGGCACCATGCAGCGCCTGCGCGGCCGCGGTCGCCTGACCGAGGAGAACATCCGCGAAGCCACCCGCGAAGTGCGCATCGCGCTGCTCGAGGCCGACGTCGCCCTGCCGGTGGTGCAGGCGCTGATCGAACGCATCAAGGTGCGCGCGGTCGGCCAGGAAGTGCTCAAGAGCCTGACCCCGGGCCAGGCGCTGATCAAGGTCGTGCGCGACGAGCTGACCGCGGTGATGGGCTCGGCCGCCAGCGACCTCAACCTCAATGTGCCGGCGCCGGCGATCGTGCTGATGGCCGGCCTGCAGGGCGCGGGCAAGACCACTACGGTCGGCAAGCTGGCCAAGCACCTGAAGGAAAAGCGCAAGAAGAAGGTGATGGTGGTGTCGGCCGACGTGTACCGCCCGGCCGCGATCGAGCAGCTCAAGACCCTGGCCGAGCAGGTCGGGGTGCTGTTCTTCCCGTCCGAGGCCTCGCAGAAGCCGGTGGACATCGTCCGTGCCGCCATCGCCGACGCGCGCAAGTCCTTCGTCGACGTGCTGCTGGTGGATACCGCCGGCCGCCTGGCCATCGACGCGGCGATGATGGAGGAGATCAAGGCGCTGCACGCGGCGATCACCCCGGTCGAGACCCTGTTCGTGGTCGACGCGATGACCGGCCAGGACGCGGCCAATACCGCCAAGGCGTTCAGCGAGGCGCTGCCGCTGACCGGCGTGGTGCTGACCAAGACCGACGGCGACGCCCGCGGCGGCGCGGCGCTGAGCGTGCGCTACATCACCGGCAAGCCGATCAAGTTCATCGGCGTCGGCGAGAAGCCGGACGGCCTGGACGTGTTCCATCCCGACCGCCTGGCCAGCCGCATCCTCGACATGGGCGACGTGTTGTCGCTGGTCGAGCAGGTCGAGCACCAGGTCGACAAGGACAAGGCGCAGAAGCTGGCCGAGAAGGTCGCCAAGGGCAAGAAGTTCGACCTCAACGACATGCGCGACCAGCTCGAGCAGATGCAGAACATGGGCGGCCTGTCCGGGCTGATGGACAAGCTGCCGGGCATGGGTCAGATCCCCGAGCACCTCAAGCAGCAGGTCGCCGGCAACAAGGACGTGCCGCGGATGATCGCCATCATCGGCTCGATGACCAAGAAGGAGCGGCGCAACCCGGGCCTGCTCAACGGCTCGCGCCGCGCGCGCATCGCCCGCGGCTCCGGTACCCAGCCGGCCGACGTCAACAAGCTGATGAAGCAGTATCAGCAGATGGAAAAGATGATGAGCAAGATGGCCGGCGGCGGCATGAAGGGCCTGATGCGCGGCATGAAGGGCATGCTCGGCGGCATGGGCGGCCGCGGCGGCCTGCCGTTCCGCTGAGCCCGCGGCCACGGCGCGTGCGGTGAGCGTGTCCGTCGGCACGCGCGTGCTGCGCCTGGCCCTGGCGCTGGCCCTGGCGCTGCACTCGGCCTCCGGCTGGGCGGTGCTGCCGGCGACGCTGGTGTACTGGGTGCTGGTGGTGCTGGTCGTCGCAGCGATCGATCACGCGATGGCGCGACGCACGGCCGGCGGTACCGCGGCGGCGTCCCTGGGCCCCGCCATTGGCGAGGCCGGCGCCACGCCCGCGCCGGCGCGGCTGCCGCCGCCAGCGCAGCCCGTCATCCCACCTGCGGCGATGCGCGCGCGGCCGTCCGGTCCGCGCCAATGGCGCCGCCATCTCGAGGACATCGTCCCGTTCCCGGAGGAGCGCTTCCCGCGCCAGGGCATCTGCACCACCTCCGAGCTGGTGCTGTACGCCGGCGATGCGCTGGTGCTCGCCTTCCATCCCGCCGCCGACGGCCCCGCGCAGTGGCGCTGCGACCTGCTGGCGCCGGGCGCGACCCAGGCGCAGTGGCTGGATGTGGCGGCCGATGCCGAGTGCGTCGTGCCGATCGTGCGCACCGGCGTGTACTCGATCGGTATCGGCCAGGCCGAGCTGCAGGTGCCCGGCACGGTGGCGCTGTGGCGGCGCGTGCCGGAACCGGAGCGGCTGGCGCTGCCGATGCAGCCGCTGCGCGGCACGCCGTTGGCGTATGCGCAGCGCCCCGATGGTAGCCTCGCCGTTGTCGAGGCATCAGCGCGTGACGCATGGCCGCTGGCGCAGTTGCCGCCGCGTTGCGTGGCGCGCGTGCCGGCCGCGGCCGTGTTGCTGTTCGCCGGCGCCGAGCGGGCCTGGGACGTGCATGGAGCGCCGGACACCGCGGTGGCGGATCCCACGGATAACGTGGTCGTGCATCGTCACTTTGTGCAGCTGAGCCAGGGCGACGTCCTAGTGCTGGAGGCGGTGTGGACATCCGGCCTGTTCGGTCAGCCACTGCCGGTACCCGGCGGCGGCCGTCCGACCGACGGCGAACTGGGGCTGTTCGCGCTGTGGCACGGGCCGCAGCTGATGGCCTTGCGTCCGTCCGCGGCGACGCCGACGTGCGTGGAGGTGGTGTGTCCGGTCGATGGGCTGTATTGCCTGGAGCTGCGGTTGTTCGGTCCGGCGGCGTGGCGCGATCGTGCTGTCGAGACGTTCGTCGATCTGCGGCTGTGGGGTGCCTTCGTCCAGTGCCCGTCACGGTTGCGCGCTTTTTCCCTGCAGCAGGTGTGGGTCGGCGATCGGGACCGGCAATGTTTGCCGGTGCCGCTGCCGTGAGCGTCCTCGCATCTCTGGCACGGCGGCCGGAAGGCGGCGCGGCTACCATGGCCGTTCCTGGAATCGCGGAGCACGCATGATGCAGCGCCTGGCGCGCGTGGACGCCTTTCGGCAGCGCTTCGGCCTGAGCCTGCCGATCCTGCTCAGCCCGATGGCCGGTGCCTGCCCGGTGCCGCTGTCGGCCGCGGTCGCCGCGGCTGGCGGCATGGGGGCGATGGGCGCGGTGCTGTCGGCGCCGCAGGACATCGTGGCGTGGATGGATGCGTTCCGCGCCGTTGGCGGCGGGCCGGCGCAGGTCAATCTGTGGGTGCCGGATCCGTTGCCCGCGCGCGATGCTGCCGCCGAGGCCGAGGTGCGTGCCTTTCTCGCGGCCTGGGGCCCGCCGGTCGACGCCGCCGCCGGCGATGCGGCGCCGGCCGATTTCGATGCCCAGTTCGAGGCCCTGCTCGCGGCGCGGCCGGCAGTGGCCTCGTCGATCATGGGCCTGTTCCGGCCGGACCAGGTGCAGCGCCTGCAGCAGGCCGGGATCGCCTGGTTCGCCTGCGCCACCACCTTGGAAGAGGCGCTGGCTGCGCAGGCCGCCGGGGCCGATGCGGTGGTCGCGCAGGGGGCGGAGGCAGGCGGCCATCGCGGGGCCTTCGAGGCCGGCAGCGCCGAGCGGCAGTTGACCGGGCTGTTCGCGCTGCTGCCGCGCCTGGCCGACCAGCTGCAGATCCCGGTGATCGCCGCCGGTGGCATCGGCGACGGCCGCGGCATCGCCGCCGCGCTGACCCTGGGCGCGAGCGCGGTGCAGATCGGCACCGCCCTGCTGCGCACCCCGGAGGCGGCGCTGGCACCGGCCTGGGCGGATGCGCTGGCCCAGGTCGAACCCGAGCAGACCACGTTGACCCGCGCCTTTTCCGGCCGCCTGGGCCGCGCGCTGGCCACCGACTACGTGCGCGCCGCCGCTGCCGCGGAGGCGCCGCCGCCGCGGCCGTACCCGGTGCAGCGTGGCCTGACTGCGCCGATGCGCCAGGCCGCACAGCGCGCCGGCCGCCTGGCGGCGATGCAGGCCTGGGCCGGGCAGTCGGCGTGGATGGCCCAGGCCGAGCCCGCCGCGACATTGGTTGAACGCTGGTGGACGCAGGCGCAGGCCCTACTGTGAGCGCGCAGGTCTTCCATCACGGGCAGTCGGTGGACGCCGAGCTGCTGGCCGCGGCCGCGCTGGTGAATTACGGGCATTTCAGCACCATGCAGGTCCGCGACGGTGCCGTGCGCGGGTTCGATCTGCATCTGCAGCGCTTGCAGCAGGCCAACGCGGCGCTGTTCGGGAGTGTCTTGCCGCATGAGCGCGTGCGCGCCGAGCTACGCGCGGCGCTGGCCGCCTTCGGCAGGGGCGACGCCTCGCTCCGCGTCACCGTGTTCTCGCCGGCATTCACGTTGCGCCGGGCCGATGCCGATTGCGCTGTGGAGCTGCTGGTGTCACTGGCGCCACCGGCACAGGCCGAGGTGGCGCCGCTGCGGCTGCGCAGTGGCGTATTTGCCCGGGAGACGCCCCACATCAAGCACGTCGGCACCTTCGGCGCCTTCCACCAGCGCCGCCTTGCGCTGCAGGCCGGCAGCGACGACGCGCTGTTCGTCGACGCGCAGGGGCAGGTGGCCGAAGGGCCAGCCTGGAACCTGGGACTGTGGGACGGCGCCTGCCTGCACTGGCCGCAGGCACCGGCGCTGCGCGGCACCCAGGAGCGGTTGCTGCAGGCCGGACTCGCCGCGCTGGGCGTAGCGCAGGAGGTGCGGCCGCTGTCGCTCCACGAACTCGGGCCGGACGTGGCCGCCTTCACCTGCAACGCCCGCGGCCAGCAGGCGGTGGCGGCAGTGGACGGGCGCACGTTGCGCCCGGCCGCGGATCTATTGGCCATGCTGGAGGCGGCGTTGCACACCCAGCCCTGGCAGGCGATCTGAGCACTCCGTGGACGGCCATCGTGGCATGGCTGCCGCTCCTGGCGAATCCCCAATCTCGAATCCCCAATCCCGCGGCCGCAAGCCACTGCCCAGACTTGGCAGAGCCGGGGCCGGCCGCTATAATCGTCGGTTCACCGCGCCATCCTGGCGACTGGGCAACACCGGAAACTCACCATGGTCAAGATCCGCCTTACCCGTGGCGGCGCCAAGAAGCGCCCCTTCTACCACATCATCGTCACCGACGTGCGCAGCGCGCGCGACGGCCGCAACATCGAACGCGTCGGTTACTACAACCCGGTCGCCCAGGGCGCCGAGCCGCGCGTGGTGCTGGACCTGGCCCGCGTCGACCATTGGGTGTCCAATGGCGCGCAGCTGACCGACAAGGTGCGCAACCTGTACAAGGAAGCCACCAAGAACCAGGCCGCCGCGGCCTGATTCCGCGGGCCGCGCCCAGCGCGCGGCCCTCGCGTTTGCCCCAATGAAAGACAGCCAGCGCCGCATCCTGCTCGGTCGGGTCCTCGGCGCGTTCGGCATCCGTGGCGAGGCCAAGCTCGAGTCCTGGACCGAGCCGCGCCTCGCCATTTTCCGTTATCAGCCCTGGATCGTGCGCAAGCCCGACGGCAGCGAGAGCAGCCTCAGCGGCGTGCGCGGCCGCGAGTCCGGCAAGTACCTGATCGCCACGCTGCCCGAGGTCACCGACCGCGACGCGGTCGAGGCCCTGCGCGGCACCGAGATCTATGTGGCGCGCAGCAGCCTGCCGCCGCCGCGCCCGGACGAGTACTACTGGGTGGACCTGGAAGGCCTGGACGTGCGCACCGTCGACGGCGTGGCGCTGGGGCAGGTGTCGCACCTGTTCTCCACCGGCGCCAACGACGTGCTGGTGGTGCGCGGCGACCGCGAACGGCTGGTGCCGTTCGTGCAGCCGGACTACATCAAGTCGGTGGATTTCGAGGCCAACCTGGTCGTGGTCGACTGGGACCCCGAGTTCTGAGCGAAGCGGCCATGCGGCCGCTTTGGCGTTTGCCTTTCCCATTCCCCATTCCCGGCTCCCCATTCCCAGCCTCATGCGCATCGACGTCATCAGCCTGTTCCCCGAGTTCGTCGCCCAGTGCGCCGGGTTCGGTGTGGTCGGGCGGGCGCAGGAGCGCGCGCTGCTGGACCTGCACGGCTGGAACCCGCGCGACTACGCCAGCGGCGGCTACCGCAAGGTCGACGACCGCCCGTTCGGCGGCGGCCCGGGCATGGTGATGATGATCGAGCCGCTGCAGGCCTGCCTGGAGGCGGTGCGCGCGGCCGATCCGCAGCCGGCGCCGCTGATCTACCTGAGCCCCCAAGGCCGGCCGCTGACCCAGGCCAAGGCCCGCGAACTGGCCGCGCTGCCGCGGCTGCTGCTGCTGTGCGGGCGCTACGAGGGCGTGG
The DNA here is from genome assembly GCF_009192935.1 of Xanthomonas sp. LMG 12461. NCBI lineage: Bacteria > Pseudomonadati > Pseudomonadota > Gammaproteobacteria > Lysobacterales > Lysobacteraceae > Xanthomonas > Xanthomonas sp. LMG 12461. The sequence continues at coordinate 45,779 of NZ_NQYT01000008.1, read as the reverse complement.
ACGAGCGTTTCGTCGCCGCCGCGGTGGACGAGGAAATCTCGATCGGCGACTACGTGCTGTCCGGCGGCGAACTGGCCGCGGCGGTGCTGGTGGACGCGGTCACCCGGCTGCAGGAGGGGGCGCTGAACGACGCCGAATCCGCGGCCCAGGACAGTTTCGAGGGCCCGGACGGCCTGCTCGACTGCCCGCACTACACCCATCCGCGCGAACACGCGCTGGGCGAGGTGCCGGCGGTGCTGCGCTCCGGCAACCACGCCGCGATCGCGCGCTGGCGGCGCATGCAGGCGCTGGGGCGGACCTGGCTGCGGCGTCCGGAACTGCTGGACGAGGCGACGCTGAGCGCGGCCGACCGGCGCCTGCTGCAGGAATTCCGCCAGGAGCGGGAGGCGGCGCAGGCCGCCGAACAGGAAAATCCATCCAGGCCCTAGCCATTGCCGCCGGGCTGGGTTAAAATGCCCGGCTTTCCGGCCAGTGCGTTCCGTGCTTGGCCCATCCGATATCGCGCAATCGCCGTGCGGCGACTGCCGGACCACCTCACCAGACACAAGCGGTGCCCACCATGAGCAAGCTCAACAAGACCATCCTGGCCGACTTCGAAGCCGCCCAGATCCAGCGCAAGCTGCCGGAGTTCAACCAGGGCGACACCGTCGTCGTCAACGTCAAGGTGAAGGAAGGCAACCGCGAGCGCGTGCAGGCCTACGAAGGCGTGGTGATCGGCACCAAGAACGCCGGCCTGAACTCCTCGTTCACCGTGCGCAAGATCTCGCACGGCTACGGCGTCGAGCGCGTGTTCCAGACCCACAGCGCCACCATCGACTCGGTCGAAGTGAAGCGCCGCGGCAAGGTCCGCGCCGGCAAGCTGTACTACCTGCGTGGCCTGGAAGGCAAGGCCGCCCGCATCAAGGAAGATCTGGCCGCCGCTGCGCAGGCCAAGGTCGCGCGCCAGGCCGCTGCTGCCGCCGCCAAGGCCGAGTAATCTTCCGGCGACCCTCGGTCGCTGCCGCAACGGCCGCCTTCGGGCGGCCGTTTGCGTTTGTGGGGTTTGGATCGCGCCGCGCGGGAGCGGAGCCGTCATGTCCGCGATGGCGGGTCTGGCCGTTTTTGTGGCAGGAGTTTCAGCCGTGTCCCACAGGGGCTTGGCGCCCTTGTGGGAGGGACTTCAGTCCCGACGCGTGACGGTGTCGGACGGCTTTGGGCTTCGATCGCTGCGGTTGCATGACAGTCGACTCCCGCACAGACAAGGGCGCCTGTGGATCGAGACGCGAGCGCAGCTTTTAGCGCGCCGGATCCTGCGCCACCGCCACGTCGGCGACCGGTGCCGGCGGCTGCGCCGGCACTTCCGCCGGATGCGCCACGGTCTCCGGCCGCGACGGCGCCAGCATCCGCGCGGTGCGCCAGTTGCCCCAGCGGTAATACGCCAGCGACAGCAGCATCGCGCAGGTGGTGCTGGTCGGGAAGCTCCACCACACCGCATCCACGCCCAGCTGCGGCTGCAGCAACTGCGCGAACGGCACGCGGATGCCCCAGAGCGACAGCGCCAGGATCAGCAGCGGCGGGACCACCGCACCGGTGGCGCGGACCACGCCGGAGATGACGAAGGTGACGCCGAAGAACAGGAACGACCACACCGCGATGTGGTTGAGGTGGCGCGCGATCTCCAGCGCCGCGCTGTGCGGCGGCAGGAACAGCGCCAGGGTCCAGCGGTCGAACAGGATCAGCGGCGCGATCAGCGCGCCGGTCAGCAGGAAGTTGAACAGCACGCCCTTGCGCGCGGTCGCCGCGACCCGGTCCCAGCGCTGCGCGCCGACGTTCTGCGCGGCCATCGACGAGCAGGCCGCGCCGATCGCCATCGCCGGCATCTGCAGGTAGGCCCACAGCTGCAGCGCCGCGCCGTAGGCCGCGGAGGTGGCGGTGCCATAGCCGTTGACCAGCGAGATCATCACGATCATCGCCAGCGAGATCAGCACCATCTGCAGGCCCATCGGCACGCCCTTGACGATCAGCGCACGCAGGATCGGCAGGTCGAGCCGGAACAGCCGCGCGTCGCGGCGGCCCAGCCACAGCACGTGGCGCTTGTGCCGCAGGTACAGCAGCAACCCGGTCAGCGACACCGCCTGCGCGATCAGCGTGGCCCAGGCCGCCCCGGCGATGCCCAGCTTGGGGAACGGCCCCAGCCCGAACAGCAGCAGCGGGTTGAAGCCGATGTCCAGCACCACCGACAGCAGCAGGAAGCGGAACGGCGTGCGCGAATCGCCGGTGCCGCGCAGCGCCGCCGACAGGAACGCGAAGGTGTACAGCAGCGGCATCGCCAGGAAGATCACCCGCAGATAGGCCTCGGCCAGCGGCAGCGAAGCCGCCGGCGTGCCCATCGCCGCCAGCAGGTGCCGCGCCAGCCACCAGCCGCCGGCGGCGATCAGCACCGAGATGCCGATGAAGAAGGTGGCGCTGGTGCCCATCACCCGCCGCGCCTGGGCCACGTCGCCGCGGCCCATCGCCTGGCCGATCAGGATGGTGGCGGCCATGCCGATGCCGAACACCGAACCGATCAGGAAGAACATGATGCTGTTGGCGTTGGCCGCGGCGGTGAGCGCCGCTTCGCCGAGATAGCGGCCGATCCACACGGCATTGACCGAGCCGTTGAGCGATTGCGCGATGTTGCCGGCCAGGATCGGCAGCGAGAACAGCAGCAACTGGCGGCCGATCGGGCCTTCGGTGAGCGCAGCGGGCTTGGTCATCGCGGGTCGGGAGCGAGCGTAAGCCGGCCACACTAGCATCGACGGATGTCGGCGGGGCGATGGGCGGATCTGGGTCTGCGCAGCGTTTTTGTGCAGCAGGCGGGTGGGGGAGCGGACCTGCGCCACCCCATGGCGGGTGGCATGCGCCCTCACGGGGGTGGCCGGTCCTATCCGAGTCGCGGTGGTGCGCTGCGGCGAGGATGGAACTGCGTTCGGCACGGCTCGGGTCATGTGCTTGGTGCCGAGTAGGGGGCGAAGCCAGCACCTGCATGGGACATGAAACCTGGGCGAGCCGTCCTCCGGGGCGCCTGCCTCGAGGGCGCTCGCTCCCTGCCAACCCATTCATCCCGGAAAGGTGAGCTCCTGCGGCGCGGTGCTTGCATTGGTGCGATCGCATCGCCATCTGTGCGGAGAGACGTGTGCGCCGCGCATGCCCTCGGGCGGCACGATGGTGTCCGATCCGGCGTCGCCTTTCGACGGCCTGCAATCCCCAACGCGAGTGGATGTCGAGCAACGCAATGAATGAATCTGTCGTACAAGCTGCCGCGGTGCGCCTGGATGTCTGGCTGTGGGCCGCGCGCTTCTTCAAGACCCGCAGCCTGGCCAAGCAGGCGGTGGAGACCGGCAAGGTGGACGTGGCCGGGCAGCGGCCGAAATCCTCGCGCGCGGTGCGCGTGGGCGAGCAGGTGCGCGTGCAGCGCGGCGACGAGGTGTTCGAGATCCAGGTGCTGGGGCTCAGCGACACCCGCGGCCCGGCCAGCGTGGCGCAGACCCTGTACCTGGAGAGCGAGGCCTCGCGCGAGCGCCGCGCGCAGTTGCGCGCGCAGCGCAGCGCCGAGCGCAACGGCTACCAGGCGCCGGAGGGCAAGCCGGACAAGCGCGCGCGGCGGCTGATCCGCGCGCTGGGGGATCTGGACGCGCTGTAGCCGAACGCGATGGATGCCGTGTGTTCCTCAGGCGACACTGTCTCGATATCCGCCCGAGGATGGCCTGTGGACCTGCCGGCCGTTCGCGTCGATGGATGCCACGACGCGGTTAGCGTGCTGCGGTCGCGGCTGAAGCCGCTCCTACGGCGAGTGGTGCGTGCTGTGGCATCGGCTTCAGCCGCGACGCGCTGCGTCGTCGAAACCATGCCGTCGTCTCTGCCGCATATTCGAAGTGTGGCGGTTGCCCTCACACTCGCGACAACGCCCCGGCGAGCGGGGCGTTGTCGTCATGCAGGCAGGACAAACGAGGCGCCGCTGCGGCGCCCCGTCTGCCGTCGTCAGGCGGCCAGGTCGAAGCGATCCAGCTGCATCACCTTGGTCCAGGCGGCGACGAAGTCGCGCACGAACTTCGCCTGCGCGTCGGCGCTGGCGTAGACCTCGGCCACGGCGCGCAGCACCGAGTTGGAGCCGAACACCAGGTCGGCACGCGTGCCGGTCCACTTCACGGCGCCGTTCTTGCGGTCGCGGCCTTCGTAGACGTCCTTCATCTCCGAGGTCGCCTTCCACTCGGTGCCCATGTCCAGCAGGTTGGCGAAGAAGTCGTTGCTGAGCACGCCCGGGCGATCGGTGAACACGCCGTGCGCGGACTGGCCGCTGTTGGCGCCGAGCACGCGCAGGCCGCCGACCAGCACGGTCATCTCCGGTGCGGTCAGGGTCAGCAACTGCGCCTTGTCGATCAGCAGCGCTTCGGCCGACAGCGCGTAACGGCGCCTGGCGTAGTTGCGGAAACCATCGGCGATCGGTTCCAGCACCGCGAACGATTCCACGTCGGTCTGTTCCTGCGAGGCGTCCATGCGGCCCGGCACGAACGGCACCTCGACGATCTGTCCGGCCAGCTTGGCCGCCTGTTCCACCGCGGCGGCGCCGCCGAGCACGATCAGGTCGGCCAGCGAGATCTTCTTGCCGCCGCTCTGCGCGCCGTTGAACTGCGCCTGGATGCGCTCCAGCGTGGCCAGGACCTGCGCCAGTTGTGCCGGCTGGTTGACCTCCCAATCCTTCTGCGGGGCCAGGCGGATGCGCGCGCCGTTGGCGCCACCGCGCATGTCCGAGCCGCGGAAGGTGGACGCCGCGGCCCAGGCGGTTGACACCAGCTGCGCCACGCTCAGCCCGGAATCGAGCAGGGTCTTCTTGAGCGCGGCGATGTCCTGCGCATCGACCAGCGGATGGTCCACGGCCGGGATCGGGTCCTGCCACAGCAGTTCTTCGGCCGGCACGTCCGGGCCGAGGTAGCGCGCACGCGGGCCCATGTCGCGGTGGGTCAGCTTGAACCAGGCGCGGGCGAAGGCATCGGCGAACTGCTGCGGGTTCTCCAGGAAGCGGCGCGAGATCTTCTCGTAGGCCGGGTCGAAGCGCAGCGCCAGGTCGGTGGTGAGCATGGTCGGCAGGTGCTTCTTCGACGGGTCGTGCGCGTCGGGGATCACCGCCTCGGCGTTCTTGGCCACCCACTGGTGGGCGCCGGCCGGGCTCTTGCTCAGTTCCCACTCGAACTTGAACAGGTGCTCGAAGAACTCGTTGGTCCACTGCGCCGGCTTGGTGGTCCAGGTCACTTCCAGGCCGCTGGTGATGGTGTCGCCGCCCTTGCCGCTGCCGAAGCTGTTGGACCAGCCCAGGCCCTGGCTTTCCAGGTCGGACGCTTCCGGCTCGGCGCCGACGTGGTCGGCCGGGCCGGCGCCGTGGGTCTTGCCGAAGGTGTGGCCGCCGGCGATCAGTGCCACGGTCTCTTCGTCGTTCATGGCCATGCGGCCGAAGGTGTCGCGGATGTCCTTGGCCGCCAGCAGCGGGTCGGGGTTGCCGTCCGGACCTTCCGGGTTGACGTAGATCAGGCCCATCTGCACCGCGGCCAGCGGGTTTTCCAGGTCACGGGTGTGGCGCACTTCGCTGTCGTCGTCCTTCACCAGCACGCCGTGCGCCTCGTCCACGCCCGGCGAGCCGTGCGAATACCGCTCGTCGCCGCCCAGCCACTTGGTCTCGCGGCCCCAGTACACGTCCTGGTCCGGCTCCCAGGTGTCGGCGCGGCCGCCGGCGAAGCCGAAGGTCTTGAAGCCCATCGATTCCAGCGCGACGTTGCCGGTGAGGATGAGCAGGTCGGCCCAGGAGATGGCCTGGCCGTACTTCTGCTTGATCGGCCACAGCAGGCGCCGCGCCTTGTCCAGGCTGACGTTGTCCGGCCAGCTGTTGAGCGGAGCGAAACGCTGCTGGCCGCGGCCACCGCCGCCACGGCCGTCGCCGGTGCGGTAGGTGCCGGCGCTATGCCAGGCCATGCGCACGAACAGCGGGCCGTAGTGGCCGAAGTCGGCCGGCCACCAGTCCTGCGAATCGGTCATCAGCGCATGCAGGTCGCGCTTGAGCGCTTCGAGATCGAGCTGCTTGAACGCCTTGGCGTAATCGAACTGCGGGTCCAGCGGGTTGGAACGGGCCGAATGCTGGTTGAGCAGGTCCACGCGCAACTGCTTGGGCCACCAGTCGCGATTGCTGGTGCCGCTGCCGCTGGCAGCCTGGTGGAACGGGCATTTCGATTCGCTGGTCATGGGAGGCTGCCTTGGCTCTTGGTGGACGAGATGGGGTGGCTCGGCGCCGCGATCATACGGCGGCGACACGGTGAAACTGGAGACACGATAGGCGGAAGCCGCGATTTAGAGAATTCGAATTATTCTAATCAATCGATAGGGCTCGACTATCGCATCGATGGCGGTGCGCGGTGTGGCCGCGCATTGCTCGCTTGCCGGCACTCCCTGCAGTGGCCGCATGCTGCGTGCGTCCCGGGCAGGACTCAGTCGACCGGCATCACGTCGAAATCGCCACCCAGCACGCGCTCCAGGCGTCCGCTGCGCCAGCCGCGGACGCTGTCGCGCACCAGTGGCGAAGGCGCGATCCGATAGCGTCGGCATACCCGCAGTTCGTCCTCGCCGATGGGCGCGCGCCGTGCCTGCCCGGGCAGGTCCGGGGCGACCCGCACCTGCACCGCGAGCCGGCGCAGGGTCGGTTCGTCGACCTCCTGTTCCTGCACGTGCAGGCCGACTTCCGCGTCCAGCAACGCCAGTGCCCCGAAGCCGGCGATGGCCAGCCAGGCGCGGCCTTGCTGCGGATCCTGTGCCAGCACCTCCACCCGCATGTTGCGCTGCTCGGCCCAGGCCAGATACATCTGCAGCAGACGTTGCCACCACTGCCGCGCTTCGGCCGGATGCCGGTGCAGCTCGCTGGCGCCGATGCGCAGGTCCAGCAGCGCATCCTGCGGGCGTTGCTCCTGCAGCGCGGTGCTGGCCAGGTGCAGCAACCACAGCAACTGGGTCAGGCGCGCCACGAACTCGCCATCGCGCTGGGCGCCGCCGTCCAGCCGCGCGCGCAGGCGCACGGCGGTGGCCAGCGCGCTTTCGATGCGGTCGCGGCGCTCGATCCGGTCCAGCACCTGGAAGCGGCCGGGTTGCGACCAGAAATCGCGCTCGCCCATGGCGGCGAAATCGGCCTCGCGCGCCTGCCGCCAGGCCGGCGCGGCGTGCGATTCCTGCAGGCGATGCAAGGCCGCATCCAGGCGCGGCAGGACCGCGCTGTCTGCGTTGGGCGCGTACACCAGGTCGCGCAGATCCGTGGGCGTGGCGGGGTCGACCGCGGCGGGCAGGGGTTCCGGCGGCGGCGGCGCGTCCGCTGCGATGAAGCGCACGTCGAGGCGGTCGCCGGCGCCGCGCACGAACAGGAACTGGTCGCCTTCGGGGGCGCGTTGCTCGACGATGCTGCGTGCCAGGGGCGCAAGCAGATGCTGTTCGATCGCGCGGCGCAGCGGCCGCGCGCCCAGGTCCGGAGTGAAGCCGCGGTCGAGCAGGAACTCGATCGCCGACGGCTCCCATTCCACCGCCCAGGCGCGATTGCGCAGGCCGCGCCGGGTCAGCGTGCGATCCAGTTCCTTGTGCAGGATCTCGCGCATCAGCGCCCGATCCAGCGGGTTGAACAGCACCACTTTGTCGAGCCGGTTGACGAACTCGCGGCGGAAGGTCTCGTACACCGCCTTTTCCACCGCGTTGCGCGAGTAGCCGCCGGCGACGGTGGCGAAGCCGGGGCCGGCGCCGCGGGCCAGCGTGGCGCCGACGTTGCTGGTGAGAATGATGATGCTGTGGCGGAAGTCGGCGGTGTTGCCGTTGCGGTCGCTCAGGCGGGCGTCGTCGAACACCTGCAGGAACAGGTCCCAGACCTTGGGGTGGGCCTTCTCGAACTCGTCCAGCAGCACCACCGAGAACGGCTGCTCGCGGATGCGCGCGATCAGCGTGCGCTGCCCGGCGCTGTCGTCGCCGGTGAGCCGGTACAGCGCGTCCTCGCCCTGGAACTCGCTCATGTCCAGGCGCAGCAGGCGCTCGGGAGTGCCGAACAGCAGTTCGCCCAGTGCCTTGGCCAATTCGGTCTTGCCGGTGCCGGTCGGGCCGGCGAACAGGAACACGCCGATCGGGCGGCGGCTGTCGATCAGTCCGGCCTTGAGCATGGCGATACGGTCGAGCAGGGTCTCCACCGCCTCGTCCTGGCCCAGCACGCGCTTGCGGAAGAAACGGCGCAGCGTCTCCAGTTCCAGCCGTTGGCGATCGTCGATCACCTCCAGCGGCAGCCCGCTGCGCCTGGCCACCGCCTGCAGCAGGGCATCGTCGTCCAGCGGCAGGCGTGCGTCGTCGCCGTCCTTCGCGGCCTGCAGGGTCTCGTCGAGCAGTTGCAGCAGGCGGCCGGGTTCGTGCTGATCGGGGAAGTACTGCGCGGCGAGGCGTTCGGCTTCGGCCAGGGCGCGCGCGTCGATCACCTCGGTCTGCAGCGCCTGCGCCTGGGCCTGCGCCCACTGTGCGCCGATCTGCGCCAGCGCGGTGGACGCGGCCGGTGCCAGCGTCACCACTTCGAAGCGCGAACGCGTGGTCGGCCGTGCCACCTGCAACTGCGCCAGTTGCCGCGGCGTGATCTCGCCGATCAGGCGCAGCTCACCGCGCTCCAGCGCCGGCAGCACCAGATCGAGGATGCCGCGCGGATCGCGCGAATGTGCGCCCTTGTGCAGCAGGTCGTAGAAGTCCGGCGCGCGCCACAGGGCGCGCTCGCGGTGCAGCACCGCCAGCATCTCGCGGATGCGTCCCTCCAGTTCGCCGATGTAGCTCTGCCCCGCCAGGATCTCCGCGGCGGAGGCCTCGAACACACGCCAGCCTTCGCCGAGCAGGCGTTCGCTGAGCAGGTCGATCAGCACGCTCTTGCCCACGCCGTGCTCGCCGACCAGCAGCACCGGCTGCGGAGGCGTGGTCACCACGTGCTCGTAGGCGCGCTGCAAGGCCGCGTCCAGCCCCGGGTGGTGCAGGCGCAGGCGCGCCGGCACCGCGGCGACGACACGGCCGAAGCCGCCGAGCACGCGCTGCTCGCGACGCTGCTTGCGTGCGTCGTGCAGGCGCTGCAGGAACGGCTCCAGCACGGGTTCCTTGAACTGCGCCAGGGTGTCGCCGAGTGCGGTCAGCGCTGCATCGTCGAGTTCGTCGAAATCCACCGGGCGGTCCGCCGGGGCCTTGCTTGCGGCCCACTGCAGATAGGCGCGCAGGCGTTGCCGGAACGGGACGACGTTCCACCACCAGTCGCGTGCGTGGCGCAGCAGCGCGTGCAGATGGTCGGCATCCGGCAGGCGCTGCAGGTAGTCGAACAGGAAACTCAGCGGATACGAGCCCAGGTGCGGGAGCACGTCCAGGACCGCGTCCGCATCCTGGGGGCGGCGTTGCGCCAAGGCCTGCGCTGCCATGCATGGCAGCACGTAGCCTGGGCTGCCCAGCGCCTCGACCAGTTCCTGATGGGAGAACTCCGCGCCCGCCAGCAGCGCCACGCCTTGCTGGAACTGCGGAATCTGTGCCAGATCGGCAGGGCTGTGGATCTGCTCGTCCTGTGCTTCCACCTGCTGGCGCAGCCGCTGCAGATGCTGCGCCGGGGTCTCCAGCGTTGCCTCGGGCGCGGCGTGGTGGTTGTTGCTGGCGTCGGTCGCCGGTGCAGGCCGCTGTGCGGAGGCGCTGCGCCCAAGAGGGCGCGCCAGATGCAACAGCACCGCACCGACGACCACGCCGATGGCGAAAAGGGCAAATTCCATCATCGTCGCCTCAGTCCTGGATGCCGCGACGGCCGCTGCGCGGATGTGGCGCCCGCATGGCACCTGCGATGGTGCAGCTGACCGGGGGGCGTGACGACGTTCGCGAGCGTGGCTGCATGCGTTCCCTCGTTGGATGTAGCCGTCGCGGACGCGTGCGGCCTGTGCTGGTGTGCGCGGCCCCGTTTGCGACGGAGCGGGGCGGTGCGTTCGCCGTCGAGTATAGAAGTCCGTGTTTCCTCCAGGCGACAGCGTCGCTGCGCAGTGCGACACCGATCGGACTGCAGCGCCAGGCGGGCTGCCTGACGCACCAGCGCCTCCCGTTGGCGGCGCCTGCCCACTATCCTGTCGCGATGACCCAACGCGCCACCCGTCTGCTGCGCCTGCTCGACGCCCTGCGCGGGCGACGCCGGCCCGTGGCCGGGGCGCAGCTCGCCGCCGATCTGGGAGTGAGCCTGCGCACGCTGTACCGTGACATCGCCAGCCTGCGCGGGCAGGGCGCCGACATCCTCGGCGACCCGGGCGTGGGCTACGTGCTGCGCCCGGGCTTCCTGCTGCCGGAGTTGAACTTCAGCGAGGACGAGTTGGAAGCGCTGACCCTGGGCGCGCGCTGGGTGGCTAGCCAGGCCGATCCGGAACTGGCGCAGGCCGCGCAGCGCGCCATCACCCGGATTGGGGCGTCGCTGCCGGCGCCGTTGCGGCTGGCGCTGGAGACCAGCGGATTGCTGGTGCCCGCGGCGACGCCCGCGCAGCCGGCGGCACCGTGGCTGCCGGTGCTGCGTCGTGGCATCCGCCTGGAACACGTGCTGCACATGGACTACGCCGATGCCGGCGGCGTCGCCTCGCAACGGCGCATCTGGCCGTTCGCGATGGCCTTCCTGGGCGGTTTCGGCATGATCGCGGCGTGGTGCGAACTGCGCGGCGACTTCCGCCATTTCCGTGCCGACCGGGTGCTGGCGCTGCGCGACGACAGCGAACGCTACCCGACGCGGCGGCATCTGCTGATCCGGCGCTGGCGCGCCGCTACCGGACACGGCGTCGGCTCCTGACAGCAGGTGTCAGCAGGGCACGCGCAGACTGCGTGGCGTCCACCACGGAGTCCGACCATGTCCCACGATCTTGTGCTCTACACCCACCCCATGTCGCGCGGCCGCATCGCGCGCTGGATGCTCGAAGAAACCGGCCTGCCGTACCGCGCGCAGATCCTCGACTACGGCACCGGCATGAAGACGCCGGCGTATCTGGCGATCAACCCGATGGGCAAGGTGCCGGCGCTGGTCCACGGCACCACCACCGTCACCGAGAACGCGGCGATCTGCGCCTACCTGGCCGACCTGGTGCCGGAGCGGCAACTGGCGCCGCCGCTTGGATCGCCGGCGCGTGGCGATTACTACCGCTGGCTGTTCCTGCTGGCCGGCCCGGCCGAGGCGTTCCTGACCGCCAGGCAGCACGGCACGCTGGCCCCGGCGCACAGCGCGGGCTATGGCCATGGCGAGGATTTGCTGGACATGCTGGAGCAGGGCGTCGCCGGTCGCGAGCATCTGGCCGGCGATCGCTTCAGCGCAGCCGACCTGTATGCCGCGGCGTTCCTCGGCTTCTACACGCGCATCGGTGTGCTGCAGGCACGGCCGGCGTTTGTCGCCTTCGTGCAGCGGCACATGGCGCGGCCGGCGGCGCAGCGGGCCGCGGCCATCGACGATGCGTTGCTGGCGGCGCATCCCAACCCGTTCATGCCGCGCCCTAACGCCGTGCCGGCGAGCGCCTAGCGGGAAGTGGGATGACTGGTGGTTGGGTGTGCCGTGCGGGCGGACCCTCACCCCAACCCCTCTCCCGACGGGAGAGGGGCTTGCAGCCTTTCCTTCTCCCACTGGGAGAAGGTGCCCCGAAGGGGCGGATGAGGGTGCGGGCGCAGCCTCGTGCGTCCTGACACTGCGAGACGCTTCGCGCCGGACCCTCACCCCAACCCCTCTCCCGGTGGGAGAGGGGCTTTGGCGCTTCCCTTCTCCCCTTGGGAGAAGGTGCCCCGAAGGGGCGGATGAGGGTGCGGGCGCAGCCTCGTGCGTCCTGACACTGCGAGACGCTTCGCGCCGGACCCTCACCCCAACCCCTCTCCCGGGGGGAGAGGGGCTCTAGCGCTTTCCTTCTCCCCTTGGGAGAAGGTGCCCCGCAGGGGCGGATGAGGGTGCGGGCTCAGCCTCGTGCACCCTGACGCTGCGAGACGCTTCGCGCCGGACCCTCACCCCAACCCCTCTCCCGGTGGGAGAGGGGCTTTGGCGCTTCCCTTCTCCCACTGGGAGAAGGTGCCCCGCAGGGGCGGATGAGGGTGCGGGCGCAGCCTCGTGCACCCTGACACTGCGAGACGCTTCGCGCCGAACCCTCACCCCAACCCCTCTCCCGGGGGGAGAGGGGCTGAATCGCAGGCCGCCTATAGCAGCGACTTGAGCCGGTACAGCGCTTCCAGCGCCTGCTTGGGCGTGAGTTCGTCCGGATCCAGCGCCGCCAATGCTTCCTGCGCGGCGGAGGGCGTGGCCGCGAACAGGCCGAACTGCTGCGGCGCGTCCAGCGCCTGCGGCGCCATCTGCGAGGCGTGGCTCTCGCCGCCGCGTTGTTCCAGTTCCGCCAGGCGTCGCCGCGCCTGCGCCACCGTGGCCTTGGGCAGGCCGGCCAGCGCCGCCACCTGCAGGCCGAAGCTGCGGTTGGCCGGGCCGTCCTTGACCGCGTGCATGAACACCAGGCGGTCGCCGTGCTCGACCGCGTCCAGGTGCACGTTGGCGATGCCACTGGCACCGCCTTCGACCGATTCGTCGGCCAATGCGGTCAGTTCGAAATAGTGCGTGGCGAACAGCGTGTAGCAGCGGTTGTGGTGGGCGAGATGGCGCGCCACCGCGTCGGCCAGCGCCAGGCCGTCGTAGGTGGAGGTGCCGCGGCCGATCTCGTCCATCAGCACCAGCGACTGCGCGGTGGCGTGGTGCAGGATGTAGCTGGTCTCGGCCATCTCGACCATGAAGGTCGATTGGCCGCGGGCCAGGTCGTCGCCGGCGCCGATGCGGGTGAGGATGCGGTCGATCGGGCCGATCACCGCGCGCCGCGCCGGCACGTAGCTGCCGATGTGCGCGAGCAGCACGATCAGCGCGTTCTGGCGCATGTAGGTCGATTTACCGCCCATGTTCGGGCCGGTGATCACCAGCATGCGGCGGTCGGGGTGCAGGTCCAGGTCGTTCGGCTCGAACGGCTGCTCGCGCACCGCTTCCACCACCGGGTGGCGGCCGCGTTCGATGCGCAGGCAGGCGCCGGTCTCGAGTTCCGGCTGGGTCCAGTCCAGCGCCTGCGCGCGTTCGGCGAAGCCGGCCAGCACGTCCAGTTCGCTGAGCGCGGCGGCGGCGCGCTTGAGCGGCTCCAGGCGCTCGCCCAGCGTGTCCAGCAACCCTTCGTAGAGCAGCTTCTCGCGCGACAACGCGCGCTCGCGCGCCGACAGCACCTTGTCCTCGAAGTTCTTCAGTTCCTCGGTGATGTAGCGTTCGGCGTTGGTCAGGGTCTGGCGCCGGCTGTAGTGCACCGGCGCCTTGTCGGCCTGGCCCTTGCTGATTTCGATGTAGTAACCATGCACGCGGTTGTAGCCGACCTTCAGCGTGGCGATGCCGCTGTTGGCGCGTTCGCGCGCTTCCAGGTCGATCAGGAACTGGTCGGCGTTGGTGCTGAGCCGGCGCAGCTCGTCCAGTTCGGCGTCGTAGTCGGCGGCGATGACGCCGCCGTCGCTGAGCTTGAGCGGTGGCTGCTCGGCGATCGCCGAGGCGAGTAGGTACGCGATCTCGTCGTGCTGGCCCAGCTCCGCCCCCAACGCCGCCAGCCGCGGCGAATCCAGCGGCGCCAGGACCGCGCGCACCTTCGGCAGCAGGCCCAGGCCGTCGCGCAGGGTGGAGAAGTCGCGCGGGCGCGCCGAACGCAGGGCGACGCGGGTGAGGATGCGTTCGATGTCGCCGAGCGCGCGGAACGCCTCGCGCAGGTCGGCGTCGGCGCCGCGGTCGATCAGCGTGCCGACTGCATGGTGGCGCTGCACCAGCACCTCGCGCAGGCGCAGCGGGCGGTGCAGCCAGCGCCGCAGCAGGCGCCCGCCCATCGGCGTGACCGTGCTGTCGAGCACGCCGAGCAGAGTGTTGCGGGTGTCGCCATCGACGCGCGTGTCCAGCTCCAGGTGGCGGCGGGTGGCCGCGTTCATCGCGATCGCCTCGCCGGCGGTCTCCATCGCGATCGCGGTCAGGTGCGGCAGGCGCTGCTTCTGGGTTTCCTCCACGTAGCCGAGCAGGGCGCCGGCGGCGGCGGTGGCGCGCGGCTTGTCGTCGATGCCGAAGCCGCTCAGATCGTGCAACTGGAAGAACGCCAGCAACTGGCGGCGGCCGCTGTCGGCATCGAACAGCCACGGCGGCCGGCGGCGCACGCCGCGGCGCTCGCGCAGGAACTCCGGCCACTGGTCCTCGTCGGGCACCAGCAGTTCGGCCGGCTCCAGCCGCGCCAGCTCCGCTTCCAGCGCGTCCTCGCTGTCGACCTCGTTGACCAGGAAGCGGCCGCCGGCCAGGTCGGCCCAGGCCAGGCCGTAGCCGTGCTTGTTGCGTGCGATCGCCATCAGCAAGGTGTCGCGGCGCTCGTCCAGCAGGGCCTCGTCGGTCACCGTGCCGGGAGTGACGATGCGCACCACCTTGCGCTCGACCAGGCCTTTGGCCAGCGCCGGATCGCCGATCTGCTCGCAGATCGCCACCGACTCGCCCAGCGCCACCAGCCGTGCCAGGTAGCCCTCGTAGGCATGCACCGGCACCCCGGCCATCGGGATCGGTGCACCGCCGGAACTGCCGCGCTGGGTCAGGGTGATGTCCAGCAGCCGCGCGGCCTTGCGCGCGTCGTCGTAGAACAGTTCGTAGAAATCGCCCATGCGGAAGAACAGCAGCAGGTCCGGGTACTCGGACTTTGCGGCGAAGAACTGTTTCATCAGCGGGGTGTGCTCCGCTGCGCTTCCGGGGACTTGGGTCTTTTCTCGATTCTGCATCTGATTCAGTGACTTAATGAATTTCGGGGTGGCTTTCCGTGGACAAGTATGGACGGGTGCCGGCAGCAAATGACAGCGTGGCGCGGCGCCAACGCGGTGCATGGTTCGATGCGCCACCTGCCGATCCAAGGTGCAACGTCCGGGGCGCACCGTTTCCACGGACAACGGCAGGAAGGTCAATCGCGAGACAGCGAATGTCCGGTGCGTACGCGGCACGTGCAATGCCGAGTCCGCAGCAACTGCGTGCGAGTCGTCTCGGTGCCAGCTGCAATTGTCCGTAAAAAAGTGGATCGGCGACAGCGCGCAGTGCAATTTCCGAGCATGCGGCGGAGGATCGGCCACACGGTGACGTTGTGCCGTTTGAATGCCCGGGTGTCGCTCCGCTTAGGACTGTTTCGCCGTTGGAGAAGCTAAGATCCGGGCTTGTGTAGAGCCGGAGGCGTCCATGATCGATCGTCGTACCTTTCTTGCCACGGGTGTCGTGGCCGTCGCCGCGGGCTTCAGCGCATCCGCCGCCCGGATCGTGGCCGCGCCGCGCCCGAAAGGGCCGGCACCGTGGGGCGCCGTGCCAAGCGCGCGGCAGCTGCGCTGGCACCGGTGGGAACAATACGCCTTCGTGCATTTTGCGATGAACACCTTCACCGACAAGGAATGGGGTTACGGCGACGAAGATCCGCGCAAGTTCGATCCCAGCGATTTCTCCGCCGATCAGATCGTCGCCGCGGCCAAGGCCGGCAACCTCAAGGGGATCATCTTCACCGCCAAGCACCACGATGGCTTCTGCCTGTGGCCGACGCGCCTGACCGAGCATTGCATTCGCAATTCGCCCTACAAGAACGGCAAGGGCGACATCGTCGGCGAAATGGCCGCGGCGTGCCGGCGTGCCGGCCTGGCCTTCGGCATCTATCTCTCGCCCTGGGATCGCAACCACGCCGAGTATGGCCGCCCCGGCTATCTCGACTATTTCCGTAAGCAGATCGTCGAGCTGTGCACGGGTTATGGCGACCTGTTCGAGTTCTGGTTCGACGGCGCCAATGGTGGCGACGGTTACTACGGTGGAGCGCGCGAAACCCGCAAGATCGATGCGCCCGCCTACTACAACTGGCCGCGGATGATCGAGCTGGTGCACCAACACCAGCCGATGGCCTGCACCTTCGATCCGCTGGGGGCAGATATCCGTTGGGTCGGCAACGAGGAGGGCGTGGCCGGCGATCCGTGCTGGCCGACCATGCCCAATGCGCCTTACACGCAGGAAAACGGCAATGCCGGCGTGCGGGGCGGGGCGCTGTGGTGGCCTGCGGAAACCAACACCTCGATCCGCCCGGGCTGGTTCTACCATGCCGACGAAGACGGCAAGGTGCGCAGCCCGGAGAATCTGGTGCGCTACTTCGATACGTCGGTCGCGCGCGGCACCAACATGAACCTCAATCTTCCGCCGGACCGACGCGGCCGCATCGCCGACCATGACGTCGCGGTGTTGAAGAGCTTCGGCGACGCGATCCGCGCCAGCTTCGCCATCGATCTGGCCAAGGGCGCCAAGGCCAGCGCCAGCGCGTCGCGCGGTCCCGGGTTCGAGCCGGAGCGTGTGCTCGACCGCCAGCCGGACAGCTACTGGTCCACGCCGGACGACGTCACCACGCCGACGCTGACGCTGGAGCTGTCGGCGGCGCACAGCTTCGACCTGATCAGGCTGCGCGAATACCTGCCGCTGGGCGTGCGCGTCACCCGCTTCGCGATCGACGCCGAGGTGGACGGGCAGTGGCAGCGCTTGGCCGAAGCGCAATGCATCGGCGCGCAGCGGATCCTGCGGCTCGATCGTCCGGTCGCCGCGCGCCGTGTGCGCCTGCGTGTGCTCGAGGCGCCGGTCTGTCCGGCGATCAGCGAATTCGCGCTGTTCCGCGCGGTGGCGCCCGTTGCGGTCGCGCGGCCCACGACGAACGCGCCGGACGTGCTGTCCACCGCGGGTTGGCGCATCGTCGCGGCCAGTGCGCCGGGAGCGGAGACGTTGCTCGACGACGATGCCGGCACGATCTGGGTCGTGCCCGCTCCCACGCCGGGCCATCCCGTGCAGGTGACCATCGACCTCGGTGCGCTGCGCCAGGTCGCCGGCTTCAGCCTCACCCCCTCGCGCACGGTGATGAACGGTGCGGCACCGCCGAAGGGCTATCGCGCCGAAAGCAGCGAGGATGGCCAGCACTGGCAGCCGGCCGGGGGCGGCGAGTTGTCCAATATCGCCTACGCGCTCTCGACCCAGCGGCTGAATTTCCCCGAGGTCCGGCAGATCCGTTACCTGCGGCTGTCGTTCGCCGAAACGGCGCTGCCCGCGGAGCGGCTGGCGATCGCCGGGATTGGTGCCTTCTCGCGCTTGCGGTGAGGGCTGGCGCTCCCTCGCCGCGATGCGCGGTGGGGGAGCGTGCATCGCCGGGGCGATGCAGCGTCGTGGCTGCGGCGACGCTGGCGAGGCGTCGTAGATCGGCTTCGGAATGACGCGCCGCAGGAGCACCGAGTCGGGAGCGCATGACGATGGCGCCGCGCAGCGCCTTGAAAGCGCGCGACCGCCTCAGGCGACGAACGGCCGCGGCCTGGTGCGCACACTCTTCAGCGCCAGCCGCGCAGGCACCAATCCGGGCGCGGTCGCTTCCAGTGTCAGCGTGCCGGCATCGCGCGTGGTTTGCAGCAAGGCCATGCACAGACCGTTGAAGGCGCGGCGCTGGTCGGCCTTGTCGGGTTCGTGGCTGGACGGGTCGCCGTTGCCCACGCCGATCAGGCGGCCGGGGCCGCGGACGGCGAAGCGCACGGCGTCGCTGGCGGTGGGCACGACGCGGCCCTTGGCGTCGACGATCTCCACCGCGACCACGGCCACGTCCTCGGCGTCGGCCAGCAGATTCGCCCGTTCGCAGCGCAGGCGTACCGCGGCCGGGGCGCCCACGGTCTCGCGGCGCTGCGTCAGCACCTGTTTGCCGCCGCGGTAGCCGCGCGCTTCGATGCGGCCCGGTGCGTAGCGCACGCGCCACTCGACGTGGCCGTAGGCCGGCACCTGCTGCAGGCCCTGGCTGACGCCGTTGACCAGCAGTTCCACCGCGTCCAGGTTGCTGTGGCACCACACTTCGACCATGCCGTTGTCGCGCTCGTCCAGCAGGCCGTCCCAGTTCCAGTGCGGGAGCAGGTGCAGCACCGGCGCGGTGGTCCATTGCGCGCGGTAGTACCAGTAGTTGTCCTTGGGAAAGCCGCAGCTGTCGAGGATGCCGAACTGCGAGGCCACGTTCGGCCAGCGGTTGTACGGGGTCGGCTCGCCGCGGTAGTCGAAGCCGGTCCAGACGAAGCCGCCGGCGATGTACGGGCGCTGCGCGACATAGCTCCACCAGGCTTCGGCGCTGCTGGCCCACCAGGGGTAGTCGAGGTCGTAGGCGCGGGCATAGCCGCGCACGTCGTCGGTGCGGTAGTTGCCGCGCACGCCGACGGTGCTGCCGGTCTCGCTGCCGTAGACCGGGATCTGCGGATGGCGCGCATGGAAGGCGTCCATCTGTGTGGTGCGGTAGTTGAAGCCCACCACGTCCACGACCTGGCCGACGCCGTCGTCGAAGCCCTTGTCCATGGCGAAGGTGGTGGGGCGGCTCGGGTCCAGGCGCCGCACCAGGCGCTGCATGCGCGCGACGATGCGCGCGCCGCGCGCGGTGACCATCTGCGGCTCTTCGTTGCCCAGCGACCACAGCATCACGCAGGGATGGTTGCGGCCGCGCCGCACCATCGACGTCAGTTCGGCCATGGCCTCGTCGTCGGAGGACATGCGCCGGGTCTCGTCGATCAGCAGCAGGCCCAGCCGGTCGCACAGCTCCAGCACCGCCGGCGAGGCCGGGTTGTGCGCGCTGCGATAGGCGTTGCAGCCCATCGACTTGAGCTGGCGCAGGCGCCACTCGTGCAGGCGGTCGGGAATGGCGGTGCCGACGCCCGCATGGTCCTGATGGTTGTTGGTGCCGTGCAGCTTGTACGCTGCGCCGTTGAGCAATAGCCCGCGCTGCGGATCGAACTGCAGCCGGCGCACGCCGAAGTGCGTGGTGGTGGCGTCGCAGGTGCGGCCATCGCCGAGCAGGCGCGTGGACAGGGTGTAGCGTTGCGGGTTCTCCGGCGACCACGGCGCGGGCGTGCCCAGGTCCAGGGTCTGCTGCACGCGCTGCACCACGCCGGGCTCGACCGTGATCGGCGCGGAACTGGCCTGGGCGACGATGCGCCCGTCCGGCGCGCGGATCACCGAGACCACGCTGCACTGCCGCGGCGTCGCGCCGTGGTTGCCGAGTTCGGTCTCCACCAGCGCCTGCGCGTCGCCGCCGTCCCAGGCGCTGCGCACGTACACACCGTCCATCGGCACGTGCAGCGCGTCGGTGGTGCGCAGCCAGACGTGGCGGTAGATGCCGGCGCCCTCGTAGAACCAGCCTTCGCCGAGGGTTGCGTCCACGCGCACGGCGATGATGTTTTCGGCGCCGTAGTCGAGCACGTCGCTGAGGTCGACTTCGAAGCCGCAGTAGCCGCTGCCGTTGCGGCCGACGATGTGGCCGTTGCAGAACACGATGCAGTCGCGGAACACGCCGTCGAATTCCAGGCTGATCCGCTTGCCCAGGTCTTCCGCCGGAATCTCCAGCACGCGCCGGTACCAGCCGATGCTGGTCTGCGGATCGGTGCGGCCCAGCGGCTTGTAGCCGTGCGCGGCGGCCGGGTCTTCGCCGTCGACCAGGGTCGAAGTTGGGTCCTGGCGCGGCGGCAGCGCCACCGCCCAGTCGTGCGGCAGGTCGATGCGCTCCCAAGCGCTGTCGTCGAAGCCGAGCAGGGCGGCGTCGGCGGTGTCCTTGCCGGCCTTGGCGTAGGTGCGCTGGAAGGTGCCGAAGTTGAAGTCGCGCGCCGGGTCGTCGGCGTGGCCGAGATGGAAGCGCCAGCCGCCATCGCACAGCAGGCGCTGGCGTGGCGCATCGTCGTCCAGATCCAGCGAGAGCGGCGCACTGGCATCGCTGCCGGTGGGCGTGGCGGCCAGCGCGGCCGGTGCCAGCGCCGCGGCCGCGCCGGGCACCGCCACCTGCACGCCGCCGGCGACCAGCGAGCGCAGCAGGTCGCGGCGGCTCAGTTCGATCATGGCTGCGCGTCCTGCGCCGGCGCGGTCGTCGTGGCCGGCGCCGGTCGGTAGGCGTGCTGCATGAAGCCGATGCCGGGCAGCAGTTCGTTGCCGTGGCGGAAGTCGAAGAAGCTGGCGTTCTCCCACGAGGAGCCGACGCCCCAGCGGGTCTTGCAGGTGTTGCTGGTCCAGGCCGATTCCCAGTACACGACGCCGCTGCCGCCGTTGTCGACCACCAACTGCGTGAGGTCGACCAGGTAGTTCAACTGGCCCTGCGGGGTGGCCGGGTAGCCCTTGATCAGCGAGTCGGCGCCGAGCAGGTTGGGCGAGGGGTCGCCGCTTTCCAGCGTCCACGGATAGGCGGTCTCCACCACCATCACTTCGGCCGGATAGCGCTGGCGCAGGCGCTTGATGGTGGCGCCGAGCTGGTCCATGGTCTCGCGCGACCACTTGCGGTAGTAGCTGATGCCGATGAAGTCGAAGTCGCGCACGCCGGCCTTGGCGGCGTCGGCGAACCACGGCTCCACGTTCTCCGGCTGGGCGATATGCAGCATCACCTTGGGCTTGATCGTCGAGCGCGCGCCGGCGTCGCGCACCGCCTGGATGCCGGCGTTGAACAGCTTGGCGTTGCGGGACCAGTCGATCGGCCGGCGCTTGTCCCAGGGCTGGCTGTCCATCAGGTCGGAATTGCTCTCGTTGCCCACCTGCACCAGTTCCGGCATCAGCCCGGCGCGGTCCAGCGCGCTCAGCGTGTCGTAGGTGAAGCCGTACAGCGTGCGCGCCAGTTCGTCCTGGTCGGTGATGTTGGCCCAGGCCTTGGGGATCAGTTGCTTCTCGCCGTCGGCCCAGTCGTCCGAGTAGTGGAAGTCCAGCAGCACCTGCATGCCCTGCGCGCGCGCCCGGCGGATGGTCTTCTTGACGTCGCTCAGGTCGCTGTAGCGGGTCCAGCGCGCATCGTTCCACAGGCGCACGCGCACCAGGTTGGCGCCGTGCGCATGGAACAGCTCGAACGGGTCGCGCACCGCGCCGTGTTCGCGGTACTGCACGCCGCAATCCTCCATCTCGTTGACGTAGGACAGGTCGGCGCCGAGGTACAGCGTGCCGGCGCCGGCCATGGGCGCGGCGAGGGCGGTGGCGAGGGCCAGCGCGAGCGCCGGCAGCCAGGTGCGTCTGGATCGCATGCGGGTCTCCACCGGCTCAGAACGTGTAGGTCGCTTCCAGGGCGAAGCGGCGGCCGAACAGCTGGTAGCCGCCGTCGTCCTGGTTGGCGAGCCGGTTGCGCTTGTTGTCGCTGTAGGCGCGCAGCGGTTCGTTGGTCAGGTTGCCGACCTGGAACTTGAAACCCAGGTGCTCGCTGTAGCGCCACGCCAGGCTCAGGTCTACCGTGCCTTCGCTCTCCAGTCGCGCCAGCCGCGCCGCGTTCCAGCCGTACACCACGGTGTAGGGGCTGTGGTACTTGTAGCCGATCCGCGCTTCGAACTTGCTGTTGTTGTACCAGAGGTCCAGCGTGCCGGTGTTGCGCGCCAGGCCGCTGAGCGGCAGCGGATTGTCCGCCGGCGAGAACTCGTGCAGGTTGGATTCCACGTACGAGTAGTTCGAGTAAATGCCGAAGTTCTCCATGTGCGGGATGAAGAAGAACGGGGTCTGGAAGGTCAGCTCGGCACCGTTGATGTAGCCGCCGCCGCCGTTGAACGGACCGCTGATCAGGTAGTCGCGGCCGTCGATGGTCTCGTGCTGGGTCTTGTAGCCGATGCTCGAATCCACCCATTTGCGGTACAGCGCCAGCGCCGCCAGCGCTTCCTTGTGGAAGTACCACTCGTAGGACAGGTCGAGCTGGGTGGCGCGGAACGGATTGAGCTGCGGGTTGCCGCCGCTGCCGGTGAGCTGGCCGACGGTGGTGTTGGGGTCGTCGAGCGCACGCCCGGTGCGCAGTTCGTCCAGCGGCGGCCGCGCCATCACCTTGGCCACCGACAGACGCAGGATGCGCTCGGGATCGATCAGGAAGTTGACCGTGGCGCTGGGCAGCACGTCGGTGTAGGTCTTGCCGGCGCTGCTCGGCTGCACCACGCCGCCGACGGTGTCGTAGCCATGGCTGTCGGTGTCGGTGTGGACCACGCGCACACCGGCGTTGCCGGTGACGTCGACGCCGAACCACTGCGAACTGAACACCGCCTTGGCGAAGGCCTCACGCACATTTTCCTCGACGTTCCAGTGATCCAGACGCTGCTCGGTGGCCAGGTTGGGATCGAAGCCGCCGAAGCCGAGCTTGGCGATCGCGTCCAGGTCGCCGCCGGTCAGGGTCGGCACGTTCAGGTCCGGCATCGTCACCGGATAGATCAGATCCTGGTAGGCCGAGATCGGCTGGCTGTAGCCCGACTGGAAGCTGGTGAAATGGCGGTTCTGCTTCTCGCGGCGTGAGGCGCGCGCGCCGAATTCCAGCGCGGTGACCGGCGAGTCGGCGATCGCGCGGCTCGCGCTCAGCGCCAGCGCGGCGATGCGGTCGCGCAGCGCCTGCGGTTCGGTCTGGCCGCTGATGCCCCATTCCGGCGCGTCGGAACTGGTGCTGATGGTGGGGGTGACGCCGTGGCGGAAGTCGAACGACACCGTGTCCGGGTTGCTGCCGAAGCGCACCGCGCGCCAGTCGTTGTCGCGCTTTGCCTGCGAGAACGACAGATCGCTGCCCAGCGTCCACACGTCGCCGCGCCACTTGGCGTTGAGGCCGCCGGCCGCCAGCGTCTTGACCTCGTCGTAGCGGGCCACGACGTGGTCCACCTGCAGCTTGGAATTGGCCAAAGTGCCGGCCACGACGTCGCCGTCGACGATGGTGTAGGACGAGCCCGGGGTGGTGTACGGATTGCTGGCCGAGTAGATGCTGTAGCCGAGGTTGTTGAACCAGTTCTGGCGCTGGTCCTCGTCGATGCGGATACGCGAGTACAGGCCGTCGAGCTTGAGTTCCAGGTTGCCCGAGCGCCACTGCACGGTGCCCATGGCACCGGTGCGGGTCTGCTCGGTCAGCTTGAGCTGGTCGGCCGCGCCCCAGGGCGTGTAGTCGACCTTGCCGTCGCCATCCACATCGCGCGCGTTGCTGGCATCGGTGTAGCCCCAGCTGCCGATCGAGACGCCGGCGTTCTTCTGCTTCTGGTAGGTGGCGCCGAGCGCGACCGCCAGGTTGTCGTTGATGCGGTGGATCCAGCTCGCGCCCAGGCGCTGGCCCCACGGCGAGTAGTCGCGCGCGTCCTTGGCCTCGTCGTAGTAGACCGGGCCGCCGGTGGCGACGAAGGTCGGGCCGGTGTGGTCGAGCGGGTTGATGGTGGAGATGTCCACGGTGGCGGCGATGCCGCCGGCGATCAGGTCCGCCGACGGGGTCTTGTAGACCTTGACGGTGGAGACGATCTCGGTGGGGAAGACTTCCCAGCGCACCGCGCGGTTGGGTTCGGAGGAGGCGATCTCGCGGCCGTTGACCGTGCCCATGGTCATGCGCGGGCCGAGGCCGCGCACGGTGGCCAGGCTTTCGTTGCCGCGGTCGCGGGTGCCGTTGACGCCGGGCAGGCGCACCAGCGCCTCGGCCACGGTGACGTTGGGCATCTGCCCCATGTTGTCGGCGGAGATCACCTCGACCACGTGGTCGTCGAGCTGCTTGGCCTGCACGGCCTGTTCCAGGCTGGCGCGCTGGCCGACCACCATCACGTTGTCCAGGGTGACCGGTTGCTGGCCGGTCTTGGCATCGGTCTTGGCATCGGTCGTGGCATCGGGCTTGGCGGGTGGCGTGGCTGCCGGATCGGCGCTGGCGCTCTGCGCCTGCGCGGCGAAGCTGCCGGACAGGGCCAGGACGATGGCCGCGCCCAGCAGGGTGCGGGCGGCAGGGCGGTGCGCGCGCCGGCCGACCGGGCGACGGGACTGTTCCAAAGGCATTTTTGTTCCCTCCCAGGACAAAAAGTGACCGAGCAAGTTGGCGTGGACCGGAAAACCCGGTCCTGGAGGCATCGGCAGGGCGTCATGCAGGGCTGCAGGCTGTCCCGGTCGCTGTCCTCGATGGCGTGTCTGTCGACGTGGCGGGGCGTACGTGGCGTGTCTGCTGGCGGCGCCGCGGACATTCCCCGTCCGCTGCCTTGGCGCGCGAGAGACCGGAAGCGAGGATAGAAGCGACAGGCATTCCATTCCAATGAAGCATTTGCCGAGGGCTATCTCGTTTTGGAATGGATATCGCGCGTCGCGTCTACCGTCGCCCACGCCAGGCTCAGGCCGCGGTGGCTGGGGCCTGCAAGCCCAGTAGAGCGGCTGCCGCCGCACCCAGGCTGCGTTCGCGGTGGCGCAGGGCATGGAAGGTGCGTTCGCCCAGGGCCACGGCGAGGGGCTGCAGGCGGCCGCTCTCCAGCCACGGCGCCGCGGCCAGCTGCGAGATCGCCGCCAGGCTGGGCCCGGCCTGCACCGCCGACAGCACCGCTTCGTTGGAGGGCAGGGACAGGGCCACGCGCAGGCGTTCCGGGCCGATGCCGGCATCGCGCAGCGCCGCCTCGAACGCCGAGCGCGTGCCCGAGCCGGGTTCGCGCATGATCCAGGTGCTGTCGGCGACCAGTCGTGCCAGCCCGACGCGGCGACGCCCCGCCAACGGATGGTCCGGCGCGGCGACCACGCGCAGCCGGTCGTGGTCCAGCGCCGAACTCAGCAGTTCGGGGGCCTGCACGCGGCCCTCGACGAAGCCCAGTTCGGCGCGGCCCTCGCGCACCGCGCGCGCCACGCTGTCGGTGTTGCCCACGCTCAGGCGGATCTCGATCTGCGGATGGCGCGCATGGAAGGCCATCAGCCGGGTCGGCAGCCAGTAGCTGGCCACGGTCTGGCTGGCGTGCAGATCGAGCGTGCCGCGCAGCACGCCGCGCCACTCGCTCAGCGCCAGTTCGGCCGCGCGGCTGCGCGCCAGGATCGCCTTGGCGTCCTCGCAGAACGCCGCACCGGCCGCGGTCAGCACCAGGCCGCGGCCGACGCGGTCGAACAGCGCCACCCCGTACTGCTGCTCCAGCGCCTTGATCGCGGCACTGGCGGCCGAGGGCGTGCGATGCGCGGCCTGCGCGCCCAGGGTCAGGTGCTGGCGCTCGGCCACCGCCACGAACAGCGTGAGTTGCTCCAGAGTCATGCGAAGACCGTTCGGACAGATCGAATGAAATGTGCGCCATTATGCGATGGATCGAAACGGTCTGCGGGCGCAACCTGCCGCCACTCGATCCGGATCGCTGCCATGCGCACCCAACTGCACAGACCTTCCACCTTGCTGCCCGGCCTGGCCCTGGCCATCGCGGTGGCGGCGCTGGCCTGGCTGGCCGAGCGCGCGCAACTGCAGTGGCTGGGCCGGCGCTGGATCGACGCGCTGGTGTTCGCGATCGTGCTCGGCACCTTGCTGCGCACGGCGTGGCGCCTGCCGCCGTCCACGCACGCCGGCATCGCCTTCGCCGCCAAGCTGCCGCTGGAACTGGCCATCGTGCTGCTTGGGGCCTCGGTCGGGATCGGCGCCATCGGCGCGGCCGGCGGCCTGTTGCTGGGCGCCATCGCCGCGGTGGTGCTGCTGGCGATCGCCATCGGCTACGGCATCGGTCGCGCGCTGGGCCTGCCGTCGCGGCTGGCCACGCTGGTCGCGTGCGGCAATGCGATCTGCGGCAATTCGGCGATCGTGGCGGCGGCGCCGGTGATCGACGCAGACTCCGAGGATGTCGCTGCAGCGATCGCCTTCACCGCGGCGCTGGGCGTGCTGGTGGTGTTGCTGTTGCCGCTGGCGGTGCCCGTGCTGGGCCTGGACCAGCGCCACTACGGCATCCTCGCCGGCCTGACCGTGTACGCGGTGCCGCAGGTGCTGGCGGCGACCGTGCCAGTGGGCGCGCTGAGCGCGCAGGTGGGGGCGCTGGTCAAGCTGATGCGGGTGCTGATGCTCGGGCCAGTGATGTTGCTGCTGGGGCTGATGCGTGGTGGATCGCCGACGCAGCGGCGCCCGGCGCACGCGCTGGTGCCGTGGTTCGTGTTCGGCTTCGTCGGCATGATGGGCCTGCGCGCGCTGGGCGTGCTGCCGGCGTTGCTCATCGAAGCGGCGCAGTCGCTGTCGCTGCTGTTCACCCTGGTGGCGATGGCCGCGTTGGGCCTGTCGGTGAATCTGCGCACGGTGCTCGCGTCCGGCGGCCGCGTCTTGGCGGCCGGCACGCTCTCGCTGCTGGCACTGGCCAGCCTCAGCGTGCTGTTGCTGCGCTGCTTGCCGTAGGCGTAGGCGCCGCAGTCCACGTGCATCTGCAGCATTTCGCATCGCCTGCACCCACGTTCAACCAAGCGCTCACGAAAGGCCGCGGAGCATGGCGATACCTGCCATGCAAAGGACATTGTCATGCGTCATTCCCGTTCCACGTTCTCTCTCGCGCTGATGTCGGTTCTCGGCGTCGGCCTTGCGCATGCGCAGACCGATACGTCCGGCCAGGCCGGCAGTGCCGATCCCGGCGCCATGCAGCAGCAAACGCCATCGACCTCTGCCGCGCAGACGTCGACCGGCATGCAGGGCGCGCAAGGCGCGCGCGCGTCCGCGCTCAACGAAAAGCAGGCGCTCGGCGTGTTGTCGGCGATCAACACCAGCGAGGTCAACGCCGGCAACCTGGCCTTGCAGAAGCAGGTCAAGGGCCCGGTGCGCGATTACGCCATGCAGATGGTCAAGGAGCACGCCGACAACAACGCCAAGATCGCGCCGTGGGGTCCTGATGCGAAGGCCGCGCCAGCGCAGCAGCAGATGCAGAAGGCCAAGGCGGAGGCCGGCAAGCTGCAGGCCCTGGACGGCGATCGCTTCGAACAGGCCTATGTCATGGCGATGGTCAAGGATCACCAGGCCGCCCTGCAGATGCTCGACAGCACCCTGATCCCTGCCGCGAAGACCCCGGACGTGGCCGCGCATCTGCGCACCACGCGCACGCACGTGGCCGAGCACCTGGCCAAGGCGCAGCAGTTACAGAGCGCCGGTGCCCCATCGGCGGCGCCAGCCCGGTGAGTGTCGTGCGGGTCTCGGCCGCCATGCCGAGATCCGCGCTTTCATGAGTCGCGCCTCCTCCTTGGCCAGCGTGTGGCAGGTCGGGCCGCGATCAGACTTCCTGAGCCCGGTATCTGGCGTGCCTGGTTGCCGTATCCCGTTGCGGTCAATCGGCTGCGCGAGTGCACAAGAGCGCGTGCCGCTGTCGAACGGTGTAATAGTCTCCGCACAGGCGGCGGTCTAAGGTAGCGGCCATCATCCTCCGCATCGCCGCCCGGTCGCCCCATGGGACACGATCACAGCCACGCCCCCACCGAAATCCGCCACGAGCAGCCCCTGTGGTGGGCGCTCGGTCTCACCGCGCTGTTCCTGGTGGTGGAAGTGGCCGGCGCTTTCCTCACCAACAGCCTGGCGCTGCTGTCCGACGCTGCGCACATGGCCACCGACACGCTGGCGCTGATGATCGCGCTGATCGCGGTGCGGCTGAGCCGGCGCCCGCCCGATGCCAAGCGCAGCTATGGCTACGCACGGCTGGAGGCGCTGGGCGCGCTGGTCAACGGCGCGCTGCTGTTCGTGGTGGCCGGCTACATCCTGTGGGAGGCGGTGCAGCGCTTCCGCCAACCGCAGGAGATCGCCACCGTCGGCATGCTCGGCATCGCCGCGTTCGGCCTGCTGATCAACCTGATCTCGATGCGCCTGCTCAAGGCCGGCAGCGGCGAGAGCCTCAACATGAAGGGCGCGTACCTGGAAGTGTGGAGCGACATGCTCGGCTCGGTCGCGGTGATCGTCGGCGCGCTGGCGATCCGCGTCACCGGGTGGAAGCTGATCGACCCGATCCTGGCGGTGCTGATCGGTCTATGGGTGTTGCCGCGGACCTGGGTGCTGCTGCGCGAGGCGATCAACGTGCTGCTGGAAGGCGTGCCCAAGGGCGTGGATCTGGGCGCGGTGCGCGGCTATCTGCAGGCCGCGCCCGGCGTGGCCAGCGTGCACGACCTGCACGTGTGGGCGCTGGCCTCCAGCACGCCGGCGCTGACCGCGCATGTGGTGGTCGCCGACGGCGGTGACGCCGATGCCGTGCGCGCCGCGCTGTGCGATGGACTGCATGCGCAGTTCGGCATCGATCACATCACCCTGCAGATGGAAGCCGGCCATTGCGGCGCTACCCCGTGCGGCACGCCGGCGGCGGGCGAGGGTGGTGTTCACGATCATCACGGGCATGGTCACGAGGACCACGATCACGATCATGCCCACCCCGCACATGGGCACGGCCACATGCAGGGGCATTCGCACTAGCAGCACGGCTGCGTAACGGCGTTCGTGCGGGTGCGGCGTTGTTCTGGTTTGGGATTTGTCGTCCGCGCGCACCTGGAATGCCGAGTGCGACTGAAGGGCGCCTGCAGCGACCTGCTTTCCCCACAATCAAGCTACGGGCAGCTTGCTTTGTGGGAATCACCTGTCATGCAGCAGCGCCTGGCGAAGCGGCCATGCTTTCCGATGGCGTAATGCGTCGGGACTGAAGTCCCTCCCACAGTACGCCCGGCGAATTCGCCGCAAGATCGCGTGGGAGCGGCTTCAGCCGCGACGGGTCTTGCCGGGAAACGCCCGTCGCGGCTGAAGCCGCTACCAAAGGGGCGCGATCCGTCGTTATGGGAGGTGCCCTGACGCACGCTTACAGAAGGCGTGCGCGCGCCTCACACCACCGGTTCGCGCAACGCCGGCGACTCCCAACCCGGTCGCGGGGCGAAACGCTCGCCGTAGCGCGTGTGCAGGGCGCGCAGGCGCGCCAGCAGCACGTCGGCGCCGGCGGCGCGGATGTGCTGGATCGGGCCGCCGCGGAACGGGGCGAAGCCGGTACCGAAGATCACGCCGGCATCGAGCAGGTCGGCGTCGGCGACCACGCCCTCGTGCAGGCAGGCCACCGCTTCGTTGAGCAGTGGCAGGATCAGGCGGTCTTCCAGATCGTCCGGTGCACGGTAGTCCTTGGGCAGTTCCGGCTTCTTGGCGCGGCCGTTCTCCCAGGCGTACAGGCCCTGGCCGTCCTTCTTGCCGCGCTTGCCCGGCTCCACCGTCTGCAGCGCCGCCGGGATCGGCAGGCCCAGGAACGGCGCCAGTTCCGCGCCCACGCCGGCGGCCACGTCCAGGCCCACGGTGTCGATCAGTTCGATCGGGCCCATCGGCATGCCGAACTTGACCGCCGCCTTGTCGATCGCCGGGCCGGGAATGCCTTCGGCATAGGCGGTGGCCGCTTCCAGCATGTACGGGAACAGCACGCGGTTGACCAGGAAGCCCGGGGTGCCGGCGACCGGCACCGGCAGCTTGTCGATGGCCTTGCAGAAGGCGGCCAGCCGCTTCTGGTTCTCCGGCGCCAGGCCGTCGTGGCAGACGATCTCCACCAGCGGCATCTGCGCCACCGGGTTGAAGTAGTGCAGGCCGCCGAACTGCGCCGGGCGCTGGATGTGCTCGCGCAGTTCGGTCAGCGGGATCGAGGAGGTGTTGGTGCTGAGCAGCGCGGTCGGCTGCATGCGCGGTTCCAGCGCCTGGTACAGCTCGCGCTTGGCCTGCGGGTTCTCGATGATCGCCTCGATCACCAGATCGGCGCTCGGCACGCCCTCGCCGGCCAAATCGCCCTTCAGGCGCGCCGCCACCGCCGGGCGCTTGCTGTCGTCCTTGACCCGCTTGGCGAAGAGCTCGCCGGCGCGGCTCAGCGCGCCGTCGATGAAGCGCTGCTCGCGGTCCTGCAGGGTCACCTCGAAGCCCTTGTAGGCCGACCAGGCGGCGATGTCGCCGCCCATCACCCCGGCGCCGACCACGTGCACGTGGCGGATGCCGTGCTCCTTCCCGCCCAGCGCCTTGAGCCGCTCGGTGAGGAAGAAGATGCGGATCAGGTTGCGCGCGGTCGGGGTGCTGGCCAGCTTGACCACCGCCTTGCGCTCGGCGTCCAGGCGCGCCTGGATGCCGCTGCCGCCGCTGCGTTCCCACACCCCGATCAGCGCGTACGGCGCCGGGTAGTGCTCCTTGCGCGCCTTGCGCGCCACCTGCTTGCGCATCTGCGGCGCCAGCAGCTTGCGCGCCGGCCAGGTGTTGGTGGCCCAGGCGGTGGCGCGCTGCTTGAAGGGGCGGGCGCTGCCGGACAGCGCCAGCGCCACCGCGGTATCGGTGAGCACGGCCGGCGCGGCGACCTTGTCGACCAGGCCCATCGCCCGCGCCGCCGAGGCCGACACGGTGCGTCCGGTGAGCATGAGGTCCATCGCCGCCGGCGCGCCGATCAGCCGTGGCAGGCGCGCGCTGCCGCCCCAGCCGGGGAAGATGCCGAGCTTGGTTTCGGGCAGGCCGATGCGGGTGGAGGCATCGCTGGAGGCGACGCGGTAGCGGCAGGCCAGGGCGATCTCGGTGCCGCCGCCCATGCAGAAGCCGTGGATCGCCGCGACCGTGGGGCAGGGCAGCTCGGCCAGTTTCTGGAAGGTGGCCTGGCCGCGGCGGATGGCGTCGTTGACGGTGCCGCGGCGGTCGAATTCCTGGAATTCCTTGAGGTCGGCGCCGGCGATGAAGCCATTGTCCTTGGCCGAGCGGATCACTACGCCCTTGGGCGGATCGATGGCGATGCGCTCGAGCAGATTGCCCAGCTCCAGCAGCACGTCCTGCGACAGCGCGTTGACGGGCGCGTCCTGGCGGTCGAGGCTGAGCACGACGATGCCGTCGCCGCGGATGTCCGCTTGCCAGTGACTGAATCGGAGCCCGTCGAAGCCTGAAAGCATGGGGAGGACCATCCGCTTGTGTATGGAGAAGATCGTTATCATCCAGAGGTTGTTTCCGTCGCGTCAAATCCCAATCCAGGGGAATTGAGGCGCGTCCCGCGACCGCTGGCCTTGCGCCAGCCTAACGGAACGCCGGTTAACGTCGTGGGGCGGCGATCCGCTGAGGGGCGCTGAACTTTTTTCCGAATTGGCGGTCAGAGGGTCCGACGTAGGTTGGGCTGACAGGAGTGCGGCCCGCTATGGCCGATGTCGAAACACCCCAGGAGCTGGACCTTGAACTGGTCCGGCGTGTGCAGCGCGGCGAAAGCGCGGCGTTCGATGTGCTGGTGCGCAAGTACCAGCATCGGATCGTCGGCCTGATCGGGCGCTACATCGCCGACTGGAGCGAATGTCAGGACGTGGCCCAGGACACTTTCATCCGCGCCTACCGCGCGATCGGGAGTTTCCGCGGCGACGCCCAGTTCTCCACATGGTTGCACCGGATCGCCGTGAACACCGCCAAGAACTACCTGGTCGCGCACAACCGCAGGCCGCCCACCGACGACGTCGATGTGCTCGATGCCGAGCAGTTCGACAGCGGCACCCGCCTGCGCGACACCGACACGCCCGAACGCGAGTTGATGCGCCAGGAGCTGGAACGCACGGTGATGAAGGCGGTCGACGCCTTGCCGGAAGAGTTGCGCACCGCCATCACCCTGCGCGAGGTGGAGGGCATGAGCTACGAGGACATCGCGCAGAAGATGGGCTGCCCGATCGGCACCGTGCGTTCGCGGATCTTCCGCGCCCGCGAGGCCATCGACGCCGAACTCCGTCCCCTGCTGGATACCGACAGCGCCACCCGTGAGCGACACCGCGTATGACCGATAGCACGCCCTTTCCCAAGCCAGTGCCGGCGCCCGACAGCACAGCGCCGGACAAGTTCGAGCTGCACTACCGGCAGCAATTGTCCGCGCTGATCGACGGCGAACTGCCGGCCGACGAGGCGCGCTTCGTGCTGCGCCGGCTGCAGCACGACGAGGAATTGTCCGGTTGCCACGAGCGCTGGCAGCTGTGCGGCGACATCCTGCGCGGCCGCGTCAGCGTGCCGGCGCCCAGCGATTTCAGCGCCCGCGTGCGCCAGGCGGTGGCCGCCGAAGCGCAGCAGGCCGCGCGTGCCGATGCGGCCAGCGCCGCCGGCAAGCGCCGCACCTGGCGCTGGGGCGGCAGTGCGGCCCTGGCCGCCTCGGTCGCGGTGCTCGCGCTGTTCGTGACCCAACGCCTGCCGCAGACCCCCGAGGCGTTGGCGCCGGCGCAGGTCGTCGATGCCACCGCGCCGAGCCCGGCGCCGGCCGCCACCACGCCGCAGGTCCCGACACCCGCGCCGGCACCGGCCGATCCGCAGGGCGATCTCGCCGCGGCCGTCGCCGCCGCGCCGGCAATGGCGATCGCCGCCAATCGTCGCCAGGAGGCGGCCGCGGCGGCGCGACGCGAGGCCACCCGTAGCGCCCAGGCCGCGCGCACCCGCAGCGTCCCGGCCGAGCGCGCCTATGCCGCAGCGGCGCCTACCAAACCGCAGGCCAAGGCGCCGGCGCAGACGCCGTTCGTGGCGCCGGTCGCGCCCCCGACGATGGTCGCGCAACGCGCCAGCGATCCGTTCGGGCATCCGGCGACGCCGCTGCAGGCCCGGCCGTGGCCGCGCTCGACGCTGCCATCCGCCGATGCCGGGAGCGAATTCACCGCCAGCTTCCCGCACAGCGGCGCGGACCCGGCGGCGTTCTATCCGTTCGAACCCCGATTGCCTGCCGACGCCGTGGCCAACCCGCCGCTGCATCCGCAACCCTGACCCCGCGCGCCGGCAGGCGTCCGTGCCTCATTCCGGCGCGTGGTCCCCGTTGCTTCGTCCCCTCGTTGTTCCCCTTTCCGAACCGGAGGCTTGCGTCCGATGACTCACCGTATCCGCCACCATCTGTTGGGCCTGCTGGCGCTGACCGTGCCGCTGGCCGCCTGCGCGCAGCAGCCCAGCCCCGGCACCGCCAGTGCCCCGCCGCCGGCCGCGCAGGCCGCGCCGGCGCCGCAGCTGGTCGGCAACCTTCCCGACTTCACCCGCCTGGTCGAGCAGGTCGGCCCGGGCGTGGTCAATGTCGAGACCACCATCAGCCGCCGCGCCGCGGCCGCACGCTCCGGCGGCGGCATGCCCGACGACGACCAGATGCCCGAGTTCTTCCGCCGCTTCTTCGGTCCGGACGGCATGCCGGGCATGCCCGGGCAGCCGCGCGGCGGCCGCGGCGCGCCGGACGACGACGATGGCGCGCCCGCCGGCCGTTCGATGGGCTCGGGCTTCATCATCTCGCCCGACGGCTACGTGCTGACCAACCACCACGTGGTCGACGGCGCCAGCGAGGTCAAGGTCAAGCTCACCGACCGCCGCGAGTTCACCGCCAAGGTGGTCGGCAGCGACCAGCAGTACGACGTGGCGTTGCTGAAGATCGACGGCAAGAACCTGCCGACGGTGCGCATCGGCGACTCCAACCTGCTCAAGCCCGGCCAGTGGGTGGTGGCGATCGGTTCGCCGTTCGGCCTGGACCACTCGGTCACCGCCGGCATCGTCAGCGCCACCGGCCGCAGCAACCCCTACGCCGACCAGCGCTACGTGCCGTTCATCCAGACCGACGTGGCGATCAACCAGGGCAACTCCGGCGGCCCGCTGCTCAACACCCGCGGTGAGGTGGTCGGCATCAACTCGCAGATCTTCTCCGCATCCGGCGGCTACATGGGCATCAGCTTCGCGATCCCGATCGACCTGGCGATGAGCGCGGTCGAGCAGATCAAGAAGACCGGCAAGGTCACCCGTGCCCAGCTCGGGGTCATGGTCGGCGCCATCGATTCGCTGAAGGCGCAGGGCCTGGGCCTGCCGGACACCCGCGGCGCGCTGGTCAACCAGCTGGTCCAGGGCAGCCCGGCGGCCAAGGCCGGGCTGGAAGTGGGCGACGTGATCCGCACGGTCAACGGCACCGAGATCGGCGCCTCCAGCGACCTGCCGCCGATGATCGGCGCGATGCAGCCGGGCGCCAAGGTGCGCCTGGGCATCCTGCGCGACGGCAAGCCGCGCGAGCTGACCGTGCAGTTGACCGCGCTGGCCGACGACGCCCAGGCCAGTGCCGGTCCGGCGGTCGGCGACAACGCCGCCCCGGCCACCGGCGCCAACGCGCTGCTCGGCATCGACGTGGCCGACCTGGACGCGGCCACCCGCCAGCAGTTGGGCCTGGAGCCGGGCAAGGGCGTGCGCATCACCGCGGTGACCGGCCGCGCCGCGCGCGAGGCGCAACTGGTGCCGGGCATGGTGATCCTGCAGGTCGGGCGCACCCCGGTCGGCAGCGTGGCCGCCCTGAACCAGCAGCTGAGCGCCTACAAGAAGGGCGACGTGGTGATGCTGCTGATCCGCGTGCGCGACACCACCAGCTTCGTCGCGGTGCGCGCCGGCGGCTGATCCCGCGCGCCCGGCGGAGGCCGGGCGCCATCCCGGGTGCCGATCCAGACGGGTCGGCCCCCCGGGGCAGGGGCGAATCCGGCGGCCGTCACCAGCGGCCGCCGGCCATGCGATAATGGCCCGTTATCCTGACGACGGTCCTGGCCGCCGCCCACCTCATGTCCTCTGATTCGATGCGGAACATCCGCAACTTCTCCATCATCGCCCACGTCGACCACGGCAAATCGACCCTGGCCGATCGCATCATCCAGCTCTGCGGCGGCCTGCAGGCGCGCGAGATGGAAGCGCAGGTGCTCGATTCCAACCCGATCGAGCGCGAACGCGGCATCACCATCAAGGCCCAGTCCGTGTCGCTGCCGTACACCGCGCAGGACGGGCAGGTCTACCACCTGAACTTCATCGACACCCCCGGCCACGTCGACTTCTCCTACGAGGTCAGCCGCTCGCTGGCCGCCTGCGAGGGCGCGCTGCTGGTGGTCGACGCGGCGCAGGGTGTGGAAGCGCAGTCGGTGGCCAACTGCTACACCGCGGTGGAGCAGGGCCTGGAAGTGGTGCCGGTGCTGAACAAGATCGATCTGCCCACCGCCGACATCGACCGCGCCAAGGCCGAGATCGAGGCGGTGATCGGCATCGACGCCACCGACGCGGTGCCTGTCAGTGCCAAGACCGGGCTGAACGTGCGCGACGTGCTGGAGGCGATCGTGCACCGCATCCCGCCGCCGGTGCCGCGCGACACCGACAAGCTGCAGGCGCTGATCATCGATTCCTGGTTCGACAACTACCTCGGCGTGGTCTCGCTGGTGCGGGTGATGCAGGGCGAGATCAAGGCTGGCGACAAGCTGCTGGTGATGTCCACCGGCCGCACCCACCAGGTCGACAACGTCGGCGTGTTCACGCCCAAGCGCAAGGTGCTGCCGGCGCTGCGCGCGGGCGAGGTGGGCTGGGTCACCGCCAGCATCAAGGACGTGCACGGCGCGCCGGTCGGCGACACCCTGACCCTGGCCGGCGACCCGGCCAGCAAGCCGTTGCCGGGCTTCCAGGAAATGCAGCCGCGCGTGTTCGCCGGCCTGTTCCCGGTCGATGCCGAGGACTACACCAACCTGCGCGAGGCGCTGGACAAGCTGCGCCTGAACGACGCGGCGCTGCGTTTCGAGCCGGAAAGCTCCGAGGCGATGGGCTTCGGCTTCCGCTGCGGCTTCCTCGGCATGCTGCACATGGAGATCGTGCAGGAGCGCCTGGAGCGCGAGTACAACCTGGACCTGATCAGCACCGCGCCGACCGTGGTCTACGAGGTGCTGAAGACCGACGGCAGCATCATCAGCATGGACAACCCGGCCAAGCTGCCGCCGGTGAACATGGTCGAGGAGATTCGCGAGCCGATCATCCGCGCCAACATCCTCACCCCCGAGGAATACATCGGCAACATCATCAAGCTGTGCGAGGAAAAGCGCGGCAGCCAGATCGGCATCAACTACCTGGGCAGCCAAGTGCAGATCAGCTACGAGCTGCCGATGGCCGAGGTGGTGCTGGACTTCTTCGACAAGCTCAAGTCGGTCAGCCGCGGCTACGCCTCGCTGGACTACCACTTCGTGCGTTTCGACGCCGGCCCGTTCGTGCGCGTGGACGTGCTGATCAACGGCGACAAGGTCGATGCGCTGTCGCTGATCGCGCACCGCAGCCACGCCGACCGCCGCGGCCGCGAACTGTGCGAGAAGATGAAGGACCTGATCCCGCGGCAGATGTTCGACGTGGCGATCCAGGCCGCGATCGGCTCGCAGATCATCGCCCGCACCACGGTCAAGGCGATGCGCAAGAACGTGCTGGCCAAGTGCTATGGTGGCGACGTCTCGCGCAAGAAGAAGCTGTTGGAAAAGCAGAAGGAAGGCAAGAAGCGCATGAAGCAGGTCGGCCGCGTGGAAATCCCGCAGGAAGCCTTCCTGGCTGTGCTGCAGATGGACAAGTAGCTGGGAGTCGTGAATAGGGAATGGGGAATGGAAAGAGCGCATGCTCTTGCTTTCCCGATTCCCCGTTCTCCATTCCCGATTCCCATTCCGAAGGAATAAGAATGAAATGGTTTGAAATCGCGCTGGTGGTCCTGACCTTCGCCACCGGCATCATCACCCTGCTGGACAAGCTGTTCTTCGCCAAGCGCCGCGCCGCGCGGGCCGGGTTGCTCGACAGCGAGCCGGTGATCGTCGACTACTCGCGGGCGTTTTTTCCGGTGCTGGCGGTGGTGCTGATCCTGCGCAGCTTCATCGCCGAGCC
Organism: Xanthomonas sp. LMG 12461; assembly: GCF_009192935.1. Taxonomy (NCBI): domain Bacteria; kingdom Pseudomonadati; phylum Pseudomonadota; class Gammaproteobacteria; order Lysobacterales; family Lysobacteraceae; genus Xanthomonas; species Xanthomonas sp. LMG 12461. The sequence goes on along the minus strand of NZ_NQYT01000008.1, from coordinate 9,369 downwards.
GTACAAGATTCCGTCCAGCTCGATGATGCCGAACCTGCTGGTCGGCGATTTCATCCTGGTCAACAAGTTCTCCTACGGCTTCCGCCTGCCGATCACCAACCAGAAGATCATTCCGGTCGGCGAGCCCAAGCGCGGCGACGTGGTGGTGTTCAAGCCGCCGCACAAGCCGGACGAAAACTGGATCAAGCGCGTGATCGGCCTGCCGGGCGACCGCATCGGCTTCCACGGCGACACCCTGTACATCAACGGCACGCCGATGAAGTACAAGGTCATGGGCGAGTACGTCGGCAAGGGCAAGGGCGCGGAAATGACTGGTGCCACGCTGCTCACCGAGTACCTGCCGGGCCGCACCCACACCGAGCTGGAGTGGATCGACCGCAACAATCCGGCCGGCCAGGGCGATTGGGTGGTGCCGCCGGGCAAGTACTTCGTGATGGGCGATAATCGCGACAACAGCGAGGACAGCCGGTTCTGGACCCAGACCCATTTCCTGCCCGAAGAGAACCTGCGCGGCAAGGCGTTCCTGATCTGGCTCAATTGCGAAGGCTGGTTTTGCAGCGGCAGTTTCGATCCGTCGCGGATCGGGACGACCATTCAGTGACTTGCGTGAGGGGAAGCGCGATGAAGCACAAGCAAAGTGGCATGACCTTGACCTCGTTCGTGATCGTGCTGGCGGTGGTCGGATTCTTCGTCTACATCGGTATGAAGCTGTTCCCGATGTACATGGAGTTCTATGCGGTGCGCTCGGCGATGAAGGGTCTGGCGACCGAGGCCGGCAGCGCCGAGATGGACCCGTCGCAGGCCAAGGCCTCGTTGTTCCGGCGCCTGGACATCAACAACTCGGACAACGTGAAGCCGGGCGACGTCACCTTCGAGCGCACCGACACTGGCGTGAAGATGCACGTGGCCTACGAAGTGCGCCGCCCGCTGATCGCCAATCTGGACGTGGTCGGCAAGTTCGACGCCACCCAGGACCTGACGACGCGTGGTGGCCAGTAAGACCATCCTGCGCGGTGACCGCATCGGTCACCGCTTCGCCGAGCCGCAGTTGCTGGCGCAGGCGCTGACCCATCGCAGCGCCGGCGCGCCGCACAACGAACGTCTGGAATTCCTCGGCGACGGCATCGTCAACCTGCTGATCGCCGAGGCGCTGTACCAGCGCTGGCCCAAGGCCGACGAAGGCGCGCTGACCCGTGCCCGCGCCGAACTGGTGCGCGAGGCCTCGCTGGCCGCGATCGGCCGGCAACTGGAACTGGGCGAACGCCTGACCCTGGGGCCGGGCGAGATGAAGTCCGGCGGCCATCGCCGCGACTCGATCCTGGCCGATGCGGTGGAGGCCGTGGTCGCGGCGATCTACCTGGACGCCGGCTTCGAGACCTGCCGCGCCACCATCCTGCCCTGGTTCGAGGCCGCGCTGGCGGCGTTGCCGGTCGGCAAGGTGGAGAAGGACGCCAAGACCCGCCTGCAGGAATGGCTGCAGGCCCGGCAGCGGACCTTGCCGGCCTACGAACTGATCAGCGAGACCGGCGACGATCACGCCAAGCTATTCCGGGTACGCTGCGTACTCGCCGAGCCCGCCCTGGTCACCGAGGGCGAGGGCACCTCGCGGCGCCTGGCCGAGCAGCAGGCCGCCGCCGCCGCCATCGAGCAACTGGATTCGAGCAAGTGAACGAACAAGCCACTCCCCCTTACCGTAGCGGCAGCGTGGCCGTGATCGGCCGCCCCAATGTGGGCAAGTCCACCCTGACCAACGCCCTGGTGGGCGCCAAGGTCAGTATCGTCTCCAATCGGCCGCAGACCACCCGGCACCGGCTGCTGGGTATCGCCAGCTTCCCGGCCGGCCAGTTGCTGCTGGTCGATACCCCCGGCCTGCACCGCGAGCAGAAGCGCGCCATGAACCGGGTGATGAACCGCGCCGCGCGCGGCTCCCTGGAAGGCGTGGACGCCGGCCTGCTGGTCATCGAGGCCGGGCGCTGGGACGAGGAGGACACGCTGGCGTTCAACGTGCTCAGCGACGCCGGCATCCCGGTGGTGCTGGTGGTCAACAAGGTCGACCGGCTCAAGGACAAGACCGCGCTGCTGCCGTTCCTGCAGCAGGTCAGCGAAGGCCGCAGCTTCGCCGCGGTGCATCCGATCTCCGCACTCAAGCGCAAGGGCCTGGAGGCGCTGGTGCGCGACCTGCTGGCGCTGGTGCCGGAAGCGCCGCCGATGTTCGGCGAGGACGAGATCACCGACCGCAGCCAGCGCTTCCTGGCCGGCGAACTGGTGCGCGAGCAGTTGATGCGCCAGCTCGGCGAGGAACTGCCGTACGCCACCACCGTGGAGATCGAACGCTTCGCCGAGGACGGCGCGCTGCTGCGCATCGGCGCGGTGATCTGGGTCGAGCGCGAAGGCCAGAAGGCGATCGTGATCGGCAAGGGCGGCACCCGCTTGAAGGACATCGGCGCCAAGGCCCGCCAGCAGATGGAGCGCCTGTTCGGCGCCAAGGTATTCCTGGAGACCTGGGTCCGTGTGCGCGAGGGCTGGTCCGACGACGAGGCGGCGCTGAAGGCGTTCGGGTACGGGGAATAAGCCGGGAATGGTGAATCGGGAATCGGGAATCGGGAATCGGATTTCCGCGCCTCCCGGATAATCATGGCGTGCGTAGGGGCGGCTTCAGCCACGTGCGCTCCCCCGGTAACGCCCGTCGTGGCTGACGCCGCTTCTACACGACGCTGGCTCCTTCCGTTCGTTGGACGATGATGCGGCCAGGGACGGCATGCTGTTCCATTCCCTATTCTCCACTCCCCATTCCCAGCCTCTGCAGCCTTGATCGAGCACGAACCCGGTTTCGTCCTGCACGCCCGGCCCTGGCGCGAGACCAGCCTGCTGGTGGAGGTGCTGAGCGTGCATCACGGCCGGCTCGGCGTGCTGGCGCGCGGCGTGCACGGGCCGAAGAAGCAGGCCTTGCGCGCGGCACTGCAGCCGCTGCAGTCGATCCGCTTCAGCGCGCAGCGCCGCGGCGAACTGGCGCAACTGCGCGCGGCCGAGGCGATGGATGCGGCGCCGCGGCTGAGCGGCGAGGCGATGCTGGCCGGCTTCTACATCAACGAACTGACGCTGCGCCTGGCCCCGCGCGACGACCCGGCCCCCGACCTGTATCTGGCCTATGCGCGGGTGCGCGCACGGCTGGCGGCCGAGGCGCCGCTGGCCTGGTCGCTGCGCTGCTTCGAGCGCGATCTGCTGGAGGCGCTGGGCGTGGGATTCGACCTGCGCCACGACGGCGACGGCGACCCGATCGACCCGGCCGCGCGCTACGTGCTCGACGCCGAGCACGGGCCACGCCGGCTGCTGAGCGACCGCGGCCACGATCAGCGCAGCGGCATGGCCACCGGGCGCGCCCTGCTGGCGCTGGCCGACGATACCGAACCGGCTGCCGAGGATCTGCCCGGCCTGCGCCGCGGCATGCGCGTGGTGCTGCTGCACCACCTCGGCGGGCGCGGCCTGAAATCCTGGGAAATGGTCGAGGACCTGGCGCGGCAGCGCAGTGCCAGCGCCGCGGGCATCGCGCCGATGGTTGCCGATCCCGAGCCGCCGCAGGACGATCCGCCGCCATCGGATGCACCCGGCGTCGCCGCAATGCCGGCGTCGGCAGCGCCCGCGGCGACGCCGGAGCCGGACGCCGAGCTGGATGCGCAGCGCGATCCGATGTCGACATCCACACCCGAAGCGCCGCCGCGGTCGCCGCCTTCCGCGGCGTCGTGAGCGCGGCGGATCGACGGCGCGAGCGCTGTCGGCACGCATGCGTCCGAGTGACCTGCGTTCGTCACACACCCAGCCGGACGCGGCTTGCTCCGTAGAAGCGGTTCTTGTCCGCTTTTGCGGGATCAGCGGCGACGGGTTTTCCCGGTAACGCCTTCGCAGCTCAAGCCGCGTCTGCGGTCGCTTCCGTCACGACCACAGACCTCCACGCCGCCGCGCAGCGCCGCCGCCCGTCGCTGCCGTCGCCACGCGGAGCCACGGCAGCGGCAGGCGCACTCAGCGCCAATCGATCCGCAGGCTCAGCGCCGCATTGCGTGCCTCGCCCAGCGTGTGCTGGTTCCAGTAGGTGCGATCGAACAGGTTGTTGATGTTGCCGGTCAGCAATGCGTCGTAGCCGCCCAGCGTGGTGGCGTACTGGAAGCCGGCCGCGGCGACGGTATGCCCGGGGATGAGCACGCGATTCTGATCCTCGTAGTAGGCAGCGCCGGAGTAGCGCACGTTGCCGTGCAGGCTCAGGCCGCGCACGCCCGGCACGCGCCAGGTGGCATTGGCCAGCAGTTGCCGGCGTGCGGCGCCGGCCGGGCGGTTGCCGCGCAGGGCCGCGTTGTCCGGCGACAGATCCTCCAGCCGCGGGTCCATCCACAGTCCGCCGACGCCCATTTCCAGATCCTCGGTCACGCCGACGCTGCCGATCACTTCCAGCCCGCGATACAGGGTCAGGCCGTCCTGGGTCAGGTAGCGCAGGCCGTCGCGGTAGGCGTCGATCTGCGCGCCGCGCTCGATGCGGAACGCGGCGGTGGTCAGCGCGAAGCGCCCGCTCTGCAGCTTGGCGCCCAGTTCGTACTGCTTGCTCACCGTCGGCGCCAGCACGCTGCCGGCGTTGGCATAGGCGGGCAGCGCATCGGTGCCGACGCGGCTGCCGGGCTCCAGCGCCTCCACGTAGCTGGCGTAGAGCGACACGTCGTCGATGGGCTTGTAGATCAGCGCTACGGTCGGGGTCGTCACCGAGGTGCGGTAGCCGCTGTCCACCGACGCGTCGCCATCCAGATCGCGTTGCTGGTAATCCACGTGGCGCGCGCCGAGGATGGCGCGCCAGTGGTCGCCGAACTGCAGGGTGTCGCTGACGAACACCGCCTTCTGGCGCAGGTCCGCGCTGACCGGCGCCAGGCTGTAGTCCGGTCGGCGGTTGGGGCGGAAGGACTGCGGGCGATACAGGTTGCCGTCGAAGTCGTTGCTCCAGTAGAACGCCTTGCTCCACTGGTCCCAACTGCGCTGCACCGAGGCACCGAACACCAACGCGTGCGTCACCGGACCGGTGTCGACGCGGCCGTTGACCAGCAACTGCACCACGCTGTTGCGCAGCACCGCACCGAAGTCGTAGGCGAAACCGGCGTAGTCGCCCGCTTCGTTCAGCAGATTGGCGAACATCTTGTGCGACGTGTGCCGGCGGCGGCTGCCGCCCAGGCTCAGTGCCGCACTCCAGCGCTCGTCGATGCGCCAGTTCAGGCCGGTGGTCGCGTGCAGCAGGGCGGTCTCGTAGTAGGCCCCGTCGACGCGGATCTTGTCGTAGTCGCTGGTGGGGCGGGGCAGGCGGGTGCCCTGGTAGGCATCCCAATAGAAGTACAGCGGCTCGTGCTCGAGCGTGTTGCGCTCGTGCACCAGTTCGGCATGCCAGGTCAGGCCCTCGACGATCGGTTGCTCGACCGCAAGAGCGATCGTCTTGCGGTCGATGCCCGCGCCGTTGTACGCGTCGCCGCGTTCGATGCCGGCGTTGAGCCGGTAGCCGAAGGAGTCGGCGCCGTCGGCACGGCCGCCCGCATCCACCTGCGCCGAGAACACGCTGTCGTTGCGGTAGCCAACCGTGGTGGCCAGCAGTGGCGTGTCGGTGGGGCGCTTGGTCTGGTAGCTGACGATGCCGCCCGGTGCGCCGAAGCCGTACATGAAGCCGCCCAGGCCCTTCAGCGCCTGCACCGATTGCACCGCTTCCAGCGGGAACTCGCCGCCCCATTCCATCAGCATGGGCACGCCGTCCACGTAGAAATTGCGCACGCCGATGCCGCGGATCTGCGTGCCCCACCAGTTGGTGGTGGCCGGCGGCTCGGCCGCGAACACCGATGGATCGTTGATGAAGATCTGCCCCAGCGTGGTGGCCTGGCGCCGCGCGATCTCGGGTTCTTCGATCAGGCTCACCGAGAACGGCGTATCCAGCAGGCGCGACGTGCCCAGCGCGCCGACCGCCGCATCCTGCTGCAGGTCCAGGCTGAGCCGCTGGCCTTTGACCATGACCGTGTCCAGTTGCGTGGCCTCGGCCGATGACCCGGCATCGCGGGTGCCGGCACTGGCGGTGTCCTGGGCGCTGGCCGAGGTGGACGCGGCGGCCACGAGGGCGGCCAGCAGCGCGCGGGCGAGCACGCCCATGGCCGGCGCTGGCCGGTGGAATGACGTCTGAAACATGAGAAGGCCCCTGTTGCGTGTAGTGAACGGACGGGGCGATGGCTGGTCCGCAGATGTCGTCGGGGCGTTAATTTATTCGAGAACGAATCTTATTTGCAAGTTTCGCTGTGTGGCGAGCGCCATGCGGACGCCGTCGTTGTCATCACCGTCGCGAGGCCGGATCGTGACGGCACGGGGAAGGGCGGCTGCCAGCCGGGACCGCCAGGGCAACGCTCGAGAAGCACGGGTTGCGGCAGATGGCGCCGCACGCCGACGCGTGGGAAGTGACTGGGAGCCATCCCCAATCTCCAATCCCCAATCCCGGCCTTCAGTGCAACAACGCCGCCACCGCCTCGCTGAACTGGTGGCGGGCCTGCGAAGAGGCCGGGTCGCCATGCAGCTGACGCACGGCCCGCGCCAGGCGGGCGGCGCCGACGAAGCCGCAGCTGGCCTGCAGCCGGTGCAGGTGGCTGCGCACGGCCTGGTCGTCGCTGAGTTGCAGGGCCGAGGCCACCGCATCGCGGGTGCCGGGCAGCTCGGCCAGGAACAGTTCGCGCAATGCGATCAGGTGCGCGCGCTCGCCGTTGAGCGCGGCCAGCGCGGTGGTCTCGTCCCAGTCCAGGGTCGGTTCGGCGGTCCCGGCGGTGCCGCCGAGGCGGCCGCGCGCGAGCAGCCGGCGCACCGATTGCAGCAGCCGTTCGGTGCTGAGCGGTTTCAGCAGCACGTCGGCGAACCCGGCGTCGAGCAACTGCGCGCGGACCGTGGCGCTGGTGTCGGCGGTATGCGCCAGCCCCAGGGTGCCGGGGCGTTGCCGCTGCAACTGGCACAGCAAATCGCTGCCGCTGCCGTCGGGCAGGTTGGCGTCGATCAGCCACAGGTCGTGCGCCTGCGTCTGCGCGCGGGCGAGGGCGCTGGCGACGGAGTCGGCCAGGTCCACCTGGGCCGGCAGCGCCTGCAGCGTCGCGTCGAAGAAAGCGCGGCTGATCGGGTCGTCTTCGACGAGCAGCAGTCGCGTTACCGGGTCCTGGTTCGATGCCATGCTGATGCCTCCATGCGGCGTGGTCGCATCCCGCGCGGCGGCGCGCGTGCGTGCGTGCGCCACTTTGCCTCGCCGGCGCGGCAATCGCAAGCCGGTCCCGGCCCGGCCCATCTGCGACAATAGCCGCCCTTTTCCGCCCGCAGCCTGTTGCCACGTGGCCCGATCCAGAAACCGTCTCGACCGCACGCCCTTCCAGACCGACATCGCCGACCTCAGCCACGATGGCCGCGGCGTGGCCCGCCGCGAGGGCGACAAGGTCGCCTTCGTCGCCGGCGCGCTGCCCGGCGAGACCGTCCTGGCCGAACCGACCGCGCGCAACCGCCACTTCGACGAGGCGCGCACCGTGCAGGTGCTGCAGGCCTCGCCGCAGCGGGTGACGCCGCGCTGCCCGCATTTCGGGGTCTGCGCCGGCTGCGTGCTGCAGCACCTGGCCGAGGACCAGCAGATCGTCGCCAAACAGCGGGTGCTGACCGAGAACCTGGAGCGCATCGGCCACGTGACCCCGCAGGCGGTGCTGCCGGCGCTGACCGGCGCGCCCTGGGGCTATCGGCGCAAGGGCCGCTTCTCGGTTAGGCGGGTGGAAAAGAAGGACAAGACCCTGGTCGGGTTCCGCGAGCAGGATCCGCGTTTCGTCGCCGACCTGTCGGTCTGCCACACGGTGATCCCGCAGATCGGCTTCAAGGTGACCGCGCTGGCCGAACTGGTCGAAAGCCTGGACGGCAAGCGCGACATCCCGCAGATCGAGTTCATCGCCGGCGACGCCGCGGTGGCGCTGACCTTCCGCCACATGCAGCCGCTGAGCGCGCGCGACCAGGACGCGCTGATCGCCTTCGCCCAGGAGCACGACTTCGCCATCTTCCTGCAGCCCGGTGGTGTGGACAGCGTGCACCCGCTGTATCCGCAGGAGGTGCCGCTGTCGTTCCGGCTGCCGCAGTGGGATGTGGAACTGGCGTTCCGGCCGCTGGACTTCATCCAGGTCAACGCCGCACTCAACGAGAAGATGATCGCGCACGCGCTGGCGCTGCTCGACGCGCAGCCCGACGACCGCGTGCTGGACCTGTTCTGCGGCCTGGGCAACTTCACCCTGCCGCTGGCGCGCACCGTGCGCGAGGTGGTCGGCGTGGAAGGCGACGCCGGGCTGGTGGCGCGCGCGCGGGACAACGCGCAGCGCAACGGCCTGGACAATGCCCAGTTCTTCGCCGCCGATCTGACCCAGGACCAGCGCCAGGCGCCGTGGATGCGCCAGGGCTTCGACAAGCTGCTGCTGGACCCGCCGCGTTCCGGCGCGCTGGAGGTGCTGCAGCAACTGCCGCTGAAACAGTTCCAGCGCATCGTCTACGTCAGCTGCCATCCCGGCTCGCTGGCGCGCGACGCCGGCTACCTGGTCAACGAACAGGGCTTCGTGCTCAAGGCCGCCGGCGCGATGGACATGTTCCCGCACACCGCGCATGTGGAGAGCATTGCGGTGTTCGAAAAGCCGGGAATGGGGAATCGGGATTAGGGATTCGTCACAGCGGCTGCGCGCGCGGTTTAAGCTTTTTCCATTCTCCTTTCCCTATTCCCTATTCCCTATTCCCTATTCCCATGGCCATCGAAATCGAACGCAAATTCCTCGTCATCGGCGACGGCTGGCGCGCGGCGGCGCACGCGGTGATGCCGATGGCGCAGGGCTATCTCAACGACCAGGCGGCGCTGGCCAGCGGGGCGCAGAAGGCGTCGGTGCGGGTGCGGGTGCAGGGCGAGGCCGCGTTCCTCAACCTCAAGTCGCGCGAGCTCGGGCATACCCGCCAGGAATTCGAGTATCCGATCCCGCTGGCCGATGCGCGCGCGCTGCTGGCGCTGTGCGTGGGCGGCCTGATCGACAAGCGCCGGCATCTCGTGCAGTACCAGGGCCACCTCTGGGAAGTGGACGAGTTCCTCGGCGACAACGCCGGGCTGGTGGTCGCCGAGATCGAGCTGGACAGCGCCGACGAGGCGTTCGCCACGCCGGACTGGCTCGGCGCCGAAGTCACCGACGATCCGCGGTACTACAACGTGGCGCTGGCGACGTGTCCATTCTGCGAATGGACGGGATTGGGGAGTCGGGATTAGGGATTGGCAAAAGCGGGCCAGCTGCAGCGATCCGGCTTATGCTTTTGCGAATCCCCAATCCCCAA